>JAYVLR010000060.1:0-12843 GCA_043759395.1 Thiobacillaceae bacterium | reverse complement strand
CGCGCGCGTATCTGTCGGGGCGGCATACGATGGCGGCAATCGCCGGGCACTTCGGTGTTCACTATACGACGGTGAGCAGGCTGGTGAGGGCGCATGAGGATTTAGCGAAAAGATAGTGGACGAAGCTTCAGGCTTGGCCGCTGTAAAGCAAAAATACTGTGGGTTGCCTGGGTGCCTCCCAGCCGCGTTTACGCCACTCAGCGATACTTGCCGTATGCAGCCCGGCATGACTCCCCATCAACCCGCCCGCTATGCAAAGCTGGCTGGTATCGCGGCAGGCGGCGAGCAAGGCTTGAAACATTGCGGCGTTGCGATACGGCGTTTCGATGAACAACTCGGTTTCGTCGTTACGTTGTGAGCGGGCATCGAGCTTTTTCAGGGCATCAAGCCGTTCGCCGCTGTGGGCAGGCAGATAACCGTGGAAAGCAAAGCGCTGGCCGTTGAGGCCGGAGCCCATCAGCGCGAGCAGCAGTGCGGATGGGCCGACCAAAGGGATGACGGTGATGCCGTGGCGGTGCGCCAGCCGCACTAATCCGGCACCAGGGTCAGCGACACCGGGACATCCCGCCTCTGACATCAAGCCTGTATCCTCGCCTGCCAGCAGGGGTGCAAGCAGGGCTTTTAGTTCGTCGCTACGCGTGTGTTCCGAGAGGGTTAACATGCGCACGCCTTGAATCGGTCGGGGGTAGGCGAGTTGTTTTAAAACGGCTCGCGCGGTTTTGGCATTTTCAACGACGAAGGTGTTCAGGCGATGCAACACAGCGAGCGTGCCTGTGGGTAAAGCGAATTCGGCAGGCGCGTCAGCAATCGGGGTGGGAATCAAATAAAGCGTGCTCATAGCAACGGGTCTACCCCCTCGTTACCCAGCATTTCTGTCAGCGCGATGAGCGGCAGGCCAATCAGTGCTGTGGGGTCAGGGCTGTCCATGCGCTCGATCAGCGCGATACCGAGCGCTTCGCTTTTGGCTGAACCGGCGCAGTCATAGGGGCGCTCCTTGTGAAGATAGGCCGTGATTTGCGCGTCGCTGAGGGTGCGGAGGTGTACCACGGTCGGCACGTCCCGGGTCTGGATGTGGCCGGTGCGGCTGTTCAGGAGCGTGAGCGCGGTGTGGAAGACCATCGCGCGACCCTGCATTTTTTTTAGCTGTGCAAAGGCGTTGTCGAAATTTCCGGGTTTGCCAAGTTGTTCGCTATCCAGCATCAATACTTGATCCGAGCCGATGATGAGCGCCTCGGGATAGGCGGCGGCGGCGGCTTGCGCTTTCAACACCGACAGACGCAAGGCCGTTGCAGAGGGCATCTCGTCCGCTAACGGAGTTTCGTCAACGTTGGGCGAAAGCACCGCAAAAGGCATGCCCAGGCGCGATAGCAGTTCGCGCCGGTAGCGCGAGGTGGAAGCGAGGACTAATTGCATTTTGAGAAAACAATTTCACCATAGAGGTATGTCCCGCAGGGACGGTATCCATTGGGGCACAGAGGCACAGAGTGAGGGATTGAGGAAAGGGCGAACATGAATTTCTCCGCGCCTTTGTGTCTCTGTGGCGGGTGGTTTGATTTCATTCCGGCTGAATTTCGACCAGCGCCATGTCGGGCGTGACAGCGTCGCTTTTTTTGGCAAAAATGTTGATGACAGTGCCTGCAATGGCGGCTTGCACTTCATTCTCCATTTTCATCGCTTCAATCACCAGTACGGCATCACCCGCTTTGACTTTTTGTCCAATGGCAACCAGCACTTCGACAATGCTGCCGGGCATCGCGGCAGTGACGTGGCCGGGATGGCTGGGACGGGGGCGCTGGCCGGGTGCGGTGGGTGCAGTAGCCGATTTGCGTGTGATTTTGCCACTGCTGCCGACTTCAACCTCATTCAAGGATTCGACTAGGACTTCTTCCGAGATGCCGTCAATTGCGACGAAATAGGGGCGCTGAGTGGCATCCGCGCGACCGCTACCGGTGAGTTTGATGTGGTAGGTCTCGCCGTGCAGTGTAATTTTGAATTCGTCTGCCGCGTAATGAGGGCTGCTGCCGGTTTTGGCTGAGTCGGGCGACAGCAGCGGCTCGGCTTTCAAGCTGCCTGCGGCGCGCTCTTGCAGAAAGGTTTTGCCGAGTTCAGGAAACATGGCGTAGGTCAGCACGTCTTCATCCGACTTGGCCAGACCTTCGATTTCGTTACGCAATTTATCCAGCTCGTCGGGCATTAAATCGGCGGGGCGACAGGTTGTGACGGCAAGATCACCAATGGCAAGCTGACGCACTGCTTCGTTCACCGGCCCCGGTGCTTTGCCATAGCGACCCTGCAGGTAGAGTTTGACTTCGTTCGTCACCGATTTGTAGCGCGTTCCGGTCAGCACATTCAGTGCGGCCTGGGTGCCCACGATTTGCGAGGTGGGGGTGACGAGCGGCGGAAAGCCAAGATCTTTGCGCACTTTCGGAATTTCGCTCAGCACGGCATCCATCTTGTCGATTGCGCCTTGCTCTTTGAGCTGATTGGCGAGATTGGAAATCATCCCGCCGGGCACTTGATTGACCAACACACGGGTATCGGTGCCGGTAAACGCAGATTCAAACTGCCAATATTTTTTGCGCACTTCCCTGAAATATTCCGAGATGTCTTCCAGCAGGGGTAAGGACAGTCCGGTGTCGTATTCGGTGCCCGCAAACGCGGCGACCAGGCTTTGCGTGGTGGGGTGGGAAGCGCCTTCGGCAAACGCGCCGATACAGGTGTCGATGATGGTTGCGCCCGCTTCGACTGCTTTCATGTGCGTCATGTGCGCGAGGCCGGAGGTGGCATGGCTATGTGTGTGAACCGGCAAATGGGTTGCCTCGCGCACGGCTCGCACCAGCTCGAATGCGGTATACGGCGTGAGCAGGCCAGCCATGTCCTTGATCGCGATGGTGTCCGACCCCATTTCGGCCAGTTCTTTCGCCAACTGTACGAAATAGGGCACGTTATGGACGGGACTGGTGGTGTAACAGAGCGTGCCTTCAGCATGTTTGCCTGCGGCTTTGACCGCCGCAATCGATACCCGCAGATTGCGTGCATCGTTCATTGCGTCGAATACGCGAAAAATATCCACGCCGTTGTCAGCCGATTTTTGCACAAAGGCGCACACCACATCGTCTGAATAGTTGCGATAGCCGAGCAGGTTTTGCCCGCGCAGCAGCATCTGGATACGGGTATTGGGCAGCGCTTTGCGCAGTTTTCTCAGGCGTTCCCACGGGTCTTCGCGCAGAAAGCGCACGCAGGCATCAAACGTGGCACCGCCCCAGGCTTCCAGCGACCAGAAGCCGACGGCATCCAGCTTGCTGCAGATCGGCAGCATGTCGGCGGTTTGCATGCGGGTGGCGATGAGCGACTGATGACCGTCGCGCAGGACTAATTCGGTGATATGGACTTGGCTCATGCTTACAATCCCTGATGTGCGGCGATGGCGGCGGCGATGGCGGCGGCCATGACTTCCGGCGGTTTCTTTTCAACGTACTGCGTGAGTTCCGGATGGGCTTCGACGAAACTGGTATTGAAGCGCCCGCTGCGAAACTCTGGATCTTTCAGGATTTCCTGATAGTAAGGAATCGTGGTTTTCACGCCATACACCAGCATGTCGGACAAGGCCCGGCTGCCTCGTGCAATCGCCGACTCCCAGGTCAGGTTCCACACCGTGAGCTTGGCGCACATCGAATCGAAATAGGGTGGAATAACGTAGTCAGTATAAATGGCCGCGTCCACACGTACGCCCGGACCACCCGGCGAGTAATAGCGGGTGATACGCCCCAGACTGGGCAGAAAGTCGTTTTTCGGGTCTTCTGCATTGATGCGGAATTCAATGGCATAACCGCGATGGCTGACGTCAGATTGCTTGTATTGCAGCGGCAATCCGGCGGCAATGCGGATTTGTTCCTGCACGATGTCCACGCCGGTAATGGTTTCGGTGATCGGGTGCTCGACCTGCAGGCGCGTATTCATTTCCATGAAGTAAAACTGGTTGTCCTGGTCGAGCAGAAACTCCACCGTGCCGGCATTCACATAGCCTACGGCTTTGGCCGCACTGACCGCGAGTTTGCCGATGTACTGGCGCTGTGCCTCGGTGAGTTGGGGCGAGGGCGCGATTTCGATCAGCTTCTGATTGCGCCGCTGGATCGAGCAATCGCGCTCGAACAGGTGGATGATGTTGCCCTGAGTGTCGCCCAGAATCTGTACTTCGATATGCTTGGGGTTGACCACGCATTTTTCGACGAAGACTTCGGGTTTGCCAAAGGCTTTAGTTGCCTCGGACACCACGCGGTCATAGTTCTTCAGCAGTTCTGCTTCAGAGTCACAACGCCGGATACCGCGTCCGCCGCCGCCATTGGTGGCTTTGAGCATGACGGGGTAGCCAATTTTATTGGAGAGCGTGCGCGCCTCTTCGACGTTTTCCAGGCTGTGGTCAGCACCGGGAATAACCGGGATGCCTGCCTGGATCATGGCGTTGCGCGCCTGGATTTTGTCGCCCATCTGCCGGATGACCTCGGGGCTGGGGCCGATAAAACGAATGCCACGGCGGGCGCAAATGCTCGCCAGATCGGGATTTTCGGACAGAAAGCCGTAACCGGGATGCAGCGCATCGCAGCCGGAAGCCGCTGCCAAGTTCACCAGCGTATGCGCATTGAGATAACCCAGAATCGGGTCGACACCGATGTGGTAAGCCTCATCGGCTTTTTTGACATGCAGGGCATGACGATCGGCATCGGTATAAATGGCCACCGATTTGATGCCGAGCTCGGCGCAGGCGCGAACAATGCGCACCGCGATTTCTCCACGATTGGCGACCAGTATCTTTTTAATCATGGCGGTTACTTATAATGCTTACTTGTTTTGACAAAAGTGGCACGAAATCATATCATTGCGGGCTTCTATTTAGCCGGGTAATTCGCTGGGTAGTTCTGAGCGGGCTTGGTGCAGGTTTAAATTTTAGCGATTAATAGCGATGTTTGAACTGAAAGAAATTGATCCGCTGCGCTTTTGCAAGTTGGCGCAAGCTTGGGAGGCTGACACTGATCTGTCCGGGTTCCCGCGCCTTGCTGGCGAATTTACGCAAGCTCGGCTCCTCTGTCGAGTGGAAGGTCGGATAGACAAGCATGAAGGCTGTATTTTGCATCTTGAGATACGCGGTGAAGGCGATCTGACGTGCCAGCGATGTCTGGGTGTGTTGGCTCACGACATTGCGATTGAACGTGATGTCTATCTGGCACGGAACGAGACTGAGCTTGAACGGCGTGATGCGGATCCGGAATTAAGTGGTGACGTGATTTTGATGGGGGCGAAATTAAACCTCATCGAATTGATTGAAGATGAAGTGTTGTTAGGGTTGCCGCTGACCCCAATGCACGCGCCGGGCGTTTGTGTGATCCCGGTGGATTTTATTTAAGTAAGGAGTTTGAAATGGCTGTTCAACAAAACAAGAAGTCTCCCTCCAAGCGCGGGATGCACCGTTCACATGATTTCCTGGTCAGCCCCTCGCTGGCTGTGGAGCCAACAACAGGCGAGATGCATTTGCGCCATCACATCAGCCCCAACGGTTTTTACCGGGGTCGCAAGGTCGTCAAGGCCAAGGGCGATTAATTCCGCTGTGTGCCGCCTCCGGGTGCCACACGTGAACAGCCTTAAGGCTGCATGAGAAATATCACCGTCGCGATTGATGTCATGGGGGGCGACCACGGTCCCCATGTCACGGTTCCTGCCGCGATTAAATGCCTGGCGCGCAGCCCTGACCTGGATGTCATTCTGGTTGGGCCGCAAGATGTCATAGCGGCTGAACTCAAGGCGCACCACGCTAAAGCCAGTCCGCGCTTGATCGTCCGTCACGCCAGTGAAGTGGTGGCGATGGACGAGGCACCTGCATTTTCCCTGCGCAACAAAAAAGACTCCTCCATGCGGGTTGCGATCAATCTGGTCAAATCCGGCGAGGCCGATGCCTGCGTGTCAGCCGGTAATACCGGGGCATTGATGGCGACGGCGCGTTTTGTTCTGAAGACATTGCCCGGCATTGATCGCCCGGCTATCGCTGCTGTGATGCCAACGGTGAAGGGGCACGCGCTGGTGCTGGATATGGGGGCGAATGTGGATTGTACGGCTGAGCATTTGCTGCAATTTGGCATTATGGGCGCGATGCTGGTATCTGCTGTGGATCACATATCCAGCCCGAGTGTTGGCTTGTTGAATATCGGCGAAGAAGACATTAAGGGTAACGGAATGGTGAAACAGGCCGCTGAATTGCTACGCGACAGCCACCTTAATTTTTACGGGAATGTGGAAGGCGACGACATTTTCAAGGGCACAACCGATGTGGTGGTGTGCGATGGTTTCGTAGGCAATGTAGCGCTGAAAACGTCCGAAGGCGTGGCGAGAATGATTGCAACAACGTTGCGTGACGAATTCAAGCGCAACTTGCTGACACAGTTGGCTGGCCTGATTGCATTGCCGGTGCTCAAGGCATTCAAGCGCCGCCTTGATCCACGTCGCTTCAATGGTGCCACGCTGCTGGGTTTGCGTGGAGTGGTGGTTAAAAGCCACGGGTCGGCAGATCGTTTTTCTTATGAGCACGCGATCGATACAGCGGTCGAAGAGGTTCGTAACAATGTGCTCAAACGCATCACCGATCAAATGCAATTACTTCATCGAGTTGCAGCGTGAAGTACACCCGAATTCTGGGGACGGGTGCTTATTTGCCTGTCCATATCCTGACGAATGCCGATCTGGAAAAGCGGGTCGAAACGACGAGTCAATGGATTATTGAACGCACCGGTATTCGCGAACGCCACATTGCTGCCGAGGGCGAGTTGACCAGCGATCTTGCCACACAAGCGGCGCGGGAGGCGCTTGATGCCGCAGGCTTGCGGCCTGATGATATCGATTTGCTCCTTGTCGCCACAACCACGCCTGACCTGGTGTTCCCGAGCACGGCTTGTATTGTGCAATCCAAGCTGGGCATGACCAACAATAAACCGGCATTTGATCTACAGGCGGTGTGCAGCGGATTTGTCTATGCATTGACCGTTGCGGATCAATTCATCAAGAGTGGCGCGGCGAAACACGTGTTGGTGATTGGTGCTGAAACGCTGTCACGCATTACCGACTGGAATGATCGCGGCAACTGCATTTTGTGGGGCGATGGTGCGGGAGCCGTGGTGCTGGGGGCATCGACCGAGCCAGGGATTATTTCGACTCATATTCATGCTGATGGCCGATATAAAGATTTGTTGCGTACCACGAACGGTGCATCGACTGCTGCCGAGAAACCGGCCTTGATGCGGATGGAAGGGAATGCGGTATTCAAAATGGCGGTGAATACGCTGGATCGGATCGTGGATGAGACGCTGGAAGCGAACGGCCTGCAAAAATCCGACATCGACTGGCTGGTGCCGCATCAGGCCAATATCCGCATTATCCAGGCCACGGCCAAGAAGCTTGCGATGAACATGGACAATGTGGTGACGACGGTAGACCGGCATGGCAACACTTCTGCGGCATCGATACCACTGGCGTTTGATGCTGCGGTGCGCGATGGCCGCATCCGGCGCGGCCAGACGGTATTGATGGAAGCGTTCGGGGGTGGTTTCACCTGGGGCTCGGTTTTGCTTCGTTATTGATGTTGCTAGAGATGCGCAGATGAAATTCGCTTTTGTTTTCCCCGGACAAGGTTCCCAATCTGTTGGCATGATGCAGGGATGGGGCGCACGCGCAGAAGTTCGCGATACGTTTAGCGAAGCATCAGATGCACTGGGTGAAGATATCTGGGCACTCGTGAGCAGCGGTCCGGACGAGTTGTTGTATCAGACAGTCAATAGCCAGCCTGTAATGTTGGCTGCAGATGTTGCCGTGTGGCGCGTGTGGCGTAGCACCGGTGCAGACTTGCCCTTGATTATGGCAGGACATAGCCTTGGCGAGTATGCAGCACTGGTTGCTGCGGGCGCGCTGGATTTCACTGATGCAATCAAGCTGGTACGTTTTCGAGCCGAGGCCATGCAACATGCCGTGCCTGAAGGGATCGGTGCGATGGCAGCGATTCTGGGGCTGGATGATGAGGCGGTACGCGCCGTATGCATCGATGCGGCAGCAGCTGAGGTGGTCGAGGCGGTGAATCTAAATTCGCCCGGACAGGTTGTGATTGCAGGCAACAAGACAGCGGTCGAGCGAGCCATGATTCTGGCTAAGGAAAGGGGTGCGAAGCGTGCCTTGCTACTCGCGGTGAGCGTGCCGTCGCATTCGACCTTGATGTTACCGGCGGCCGAGAAGTTGCTGGGGTATTTGCAGTCGGTCAACATCGTCGCACCATCAATCCCTGTTTTGCATAACATGGATGTGGCAAGCCATACGGATCCAGACATGATCCGGCGGGCGCTGGTCAGACAGATGCATACTCCGGTGCGCTGGGTAGAAACCGTGCAGGCTTTGAAAGCCGCAGGCGCTGAATATCTTGTTGAATGCGGGCCGGGAAAAGTGCTGGCGGGATTGTGCAAACGCATTGACAACACTTTGCCTGCGCTGGCTTTGGTGGATGATGCCGCTTTGCAGAATGTATTGGCGGTTTTTTCTGCGCAGCATTCAGTCGGTATTTTGGCCTGATTACGTGATGGGAGTCGATGTGTTGCAAGGGAAAATTGCGCTGGTGACAGGTGCCAGCCGAGGGATAGGCCAGGCGATCGCATTAGGTCTTGGCCGTGCAGGCGCAACGGTGATTGGCACTGCGACCAGCGACAAAGGCGCGCAGGCGATCAGCGGGTATCTGCACGAGGCGGGTATTCGGGGCGCGGGCATGACACTCAATGTGACCGATGCCGCAGAAGTTGACGGCGTGATCGCTGCCATTAACCAGACGCATGGCGATATCGCCATTCTGGTCAATAACGCGGGCATCACCCGCGACAGTTTGCTGATGCGCATGAAGGATGAAGAATGGGACGACATTATTGCGACCAATCTGTCGTCGGTGTTTCGTCTGTCGCGCGCTGTGCTGCGTGGCATGATGAAGGCGCGATCGGGTCGCATTATCAGTATTGCATCGGTGGTGGGCGCGATGGGTAACGCTGGACAGACCAACTACAGCGCGGCTAAAGCGGGCATTATGGGTTTCACCAAGTCGCTGGCACGCGAGGTTGGAAGTCGCAACATTACGGTCAATTGCGTCGCGCCGGGTTTTATTGATACGGATATGACTAAAGCTTTGCCTGATGCACAGCGTCAGGCACTGTTATCGCATATTCCACTAGGCCGCTTGGGCAGCGTTGAAGACATCGCAAATGCGGTTGTATTCCTGGCCGCGCCCACAGCGGAATACATCTCAGGCACGACGCTGCACGTAAATGGCGGCATGTATATGGTCTGATGTCACTCTATTCATGTCTTTTGGCGGACTGAGCTTTCTGATCTCGCTGTATGGTTATCAGGATGGTTTTTACAGTCAAATTGATTTAGAAATGGAATGATATCGGTCGTTTTGGTAAACTCACGTCGCTTTAATTAAAGCGATTCAATAAAAGAGGATAGTGCAATGGAAATGGAACAGCGTGTTAAAAAAGTCGTCGCCGAGCAACTGGGTGTTAACGAAGCCGACATTAAAAATGAGTCCTCCTTTGTGGGCGACCTGGGTGCTGATTCGCTCGACACCGTCGAGCTCGTGATGGCGCTGGAAGAAGAATTCGAATGCGAAATTCCTGACGAAGAAGCTGAAAAAATCACGACTGTGCAATTGGCTATTGACTACGTCAACAGCCATAAAAGCTGATTTTCCAATCCAATAATAGGGCAACAGCTTTGTCCAAGCGCCGCGTCGTCATTACGGGTTTGGGGATTATTTCCCCGGTAGGTAATTCCATTGAAGAAGCTTGGGGCAGCATCGTCGCTGGCCGGTCAGGCATCACGCGCATCACGCGTTTCGATACTGAAACTTTTGCCTCGCAAGTGGCCGGCGAAGTTAAAAACTTTGATGTGGGTGCGTATCTCAACCCGAAAGAAGCGCGACGCATGGATACTTTCATTCAATTTGGTATGGCGGCTGGTATTCAAGCGGTACGTGATGCAGGTCTGGATTCAATCCAAACCGACGCGGAGCGCATCGGTGTGAATATCGGTTCGGGCATCGGCGGTTTGACGATGATTGAATCCATGCATAAGGATTATCTTGCGGGTGGCGTGCGCAAGATTTCACCTTTTTTTATTCCCGCCACCATCAGTAATATGATCTCGGGACATCTGTCGATCATGTATGGCTTTAAAGGGCCAAATCTGGCGATGGTCACAGCCTGCACAACGGGTACGCATGCAGTTGGCGAATCTGCGCGCCTGATTGAATATGGCGATGCGGACATCATGGTGGCAGGTGGTGCCGAGAGTGCGATTACGGAATTGTCATTGGGCGGTTTTGGCAATATGAAGGCACTCACCGGTCGTAATGATGATCCGGCGGGCGCGAGCCGCCCCTGGGACAAAGACCGCGATGGTTTCGTTTTGGCTGAAGGTGCGGGCGTGGTGGTGCTGGAGGAGTATGAGCACGCCCGTGCGCGCGGCGCCCGGATTTATGCCGAGGTGGCGGGTTACGGTATGAGCGCGGATGCCTACCATATGACAGCGCCCCCGGAAGATGGTGATGGCGCGATGCGCTGCATGAATGCCGCGCTTAAAAATGCAGGCTTGAATGCCGATCAAGTGGACTATATCAATGCGCATGGCACGTCTACCCCTTTGGGTGACAAGGCGGAAACCATGGCGGTCAAACGCGCCTTGGGCGCACACGCAATCAGGGTGGCAGTGAGCTCGACCAAGTCCATGACGGGTCACTTGCTGGGTGCTTCAGGCGGAGTAGAAGCCGTGTTTTCAGCCTTGTCTGTTGCCAATCAAATCGCGCCGCCGACGATTAATCTGTCTGAAGCGGGTGAGGGCTGTGATCTTGATTACGTACCGAATATCGCGCGCGACATGAAAATTGATGTCGCGCTATCCAATTCATTCGGCTTTGGCGGTACCAACGGCACGCTCGTTTTTAAACGCATCTGAACCGGTAATCAGTATGGCTGCGCTCCACCTGCTGGAGCTACCTGGGCAACTTGATCTAACTGCGGTTCAAGCTGCTCATCCTGACCGATACCCGGGTCTTTTCCGCACCACGGGCGCGGACGAGGGCTGGGATATCCTGTTCGGCTTTCCTCAGCAGTTCGACTGCTTTTACTCGGGGTGTGAGTTAGCTGATCTACAGCGGCACCCAGCCATGGCTTTGCCTGCAGGTAAGGCAAATGTTAGGTTTGCTACTCCGCCCGATGCGGACGGGATGTCGCTTCCGTTTAGGGGTGGTTGGCTGGTTTTTCTGGCCTATGAGTTGGGCGGCTTGATGGAGCCGCGTGTCGGGCTGGATGCCTGTGACACGGGGTTTCCAATGGCCTGGTTAGCTCGTATTCCAGCGGCCATTTTGCAGCAACCGGGTAGTGGACGCTGCGTATTGCTGGCAGAACCAGAGTTTTCCGGGCTGATTGGGGAAATGTTGCGCGATGCACGCGAGGTTCCTGCTGCCCGCGCCACATTGCCTGCTTTGCATTCCTTGGTGGAAGAAAGCCCTGAACGTTTTTTATCCGGAGTCTCTGCGATCGCAGATTACATCCGCGCAGGTGATGCGTTTCAGGTCAATTTGTCGCGTGCCTGGGTTGCCCAATTCTCACAGTGTGTCAATCCATCAGCTTTGTTTGCCACCTTGATGGCAAGCAACCCCGCACCCTTTTCTGCGCTTGTGCAATTTGACGGATGGACATTGGCCAGTTCCTCACCCGAGCGTTTAGTCAGCGTCGAACGTGACGGCAAGATAAGCACGCGTCCGATTGCCGGTACACACCCCCGAGGACAAACCGCAGTGGAAGATGACAGGCTGCGCGCCCGCCTGGCGGAAAATCCGAAAGAGCGGGCAGAGCACGTCATGCTGGTGGATCTGGAGCGCAACGATTTGGGACGCGTATGCGTGCCTGGCAGTGTCCAGGTTGAAGCCTTGATGGACCTTACCCGCTATCAATATGTTCACCATATCGAATCGACTATCAGCGGCATGTTGAACCCCGGTGTACAGGTGTTCGACATCTTGCGCGCGGTTTTCCCCGGCGGCACCATCACCGGCTGTCCGAAGATTCGTACCATGCAAATCATCCGCGAACTGGAAGCGGCACCGCGCGAAGCCTATACGGGTGGCGTGGGCTATATCAATCACGATGGCAGCCTGGATTTCAATATCCTGATCCGCAGTTTTCAATTACGCGATGACCAAGTGACATTTCGCGCGGGTGCCGGTATCGTCGCCGACTCCGAAGCCGGACGCGAATTGGCGGAAACACGCACCAAGGCGCGCGGCCTGTTGAATACCTTAGGCGTGCCATAAATGAAGTATTTGATCAACGGTCAACCGGAAACCGGGATATCGCCATTGGATCGGGGGTTGGCTTATGGCGATGGCGTGTTCCGCACCCTGAAGATGCAGGCGGGCAGACTGTTGTGGTGGGAGGATCATTTCCAGAAGTTGAGGCACGATTGTGCTGCACTCGATTTGGTCTGCCCGGAACAGGCGCTGTTGTTGGGCGAAATCGAAGTGCTGGCTCGCGAGTGGCCTGATTGCGTTGTCAAGATTATTGTGACGCGCGGTGAAGGTGTGCGTGGCTATAGACCGTCCGCCAGTGCTTTGTCCACGCGCATCGTGACGGTTTCGCCCTTGCCAGATTATGCAGGGTGCGCGACTAATGGCGTGATATTGCGTTGGTGCAAGCTGCGCCTCGCGCGGCAGCCTGCGCTAGCAGGCATAAAACACCTGAACCGGCTTGAAAATATTCTGGCACGCAAGGA
>JAYVLR010000059.1:0-2101 GCA_043759395.1 Thiobacillaceae bacterium | reverse complement strand
TACGCAGGCTGCGTCAAGAATGAACTGATCGCCGCGAGCCAGCGTGATCTTGTTGTCCTTGAATTTTCCGATACGGATCTTCGGCCCTTGCAGGTCGACCAGCACACCTACAGCGCGACCGCGTGCGCGCGCTAGCGAGCGCACCAGCTCGGCGCGGTCGATATGGTCTTGTGCGGTGCCGTGCGAAAAATTCAGGCGCACCACATCGATCCCGGCTTCCATCATACGGTCCAGGGTTTTGGCATCGGAGCAGGATGGGCCAAGGGTGGCGACGATTTTGGTTCTACGTATCATATTTATTTGGGTGAAGAGTAAGGCGTTAGGGGTGAGGAGTGAGCGGGGACTGGGGCACCTTACTCCTGGCCCCTTACTCCTCACTCGCTCAAGCTTACGCCTGGGCGGCGCGTTCCTCCAGAATCGCAACAGCGGGTAGCACTTTGCCTTCCAGATACTCAAGGAACGCGCCGCCAGCGGTGGAGATGTAGCTTACCTTGTCGTAAATGTCATATTTCTGGATGGCTGCGATCGTGTCGCCGCCGCCGGCCAGAGTGAACGCCTGGGTGTTGGCAATCGCCATTGCTATAGTCTTGGTGCCTTCGCCAAACTGGTCGAATTCAAACACGCCGACCGGACCGTTCCACACGACAGTGCCTGCTTTCATGATGATGTCGGCGATTTCCTGGGCCGATTTCGGGCCGATGTCGAAAATCATGTCGTCGGCTGACACGTCAGCCGCATCTTTTAATACGGCAGGTTCGTTGGCATCAAATTTCTTGCCGCACACCACATCTACAGCGATGGGAATGATCGCGCCGCGTGCTGTCATTTTTTCGATCAGCATTTGCGCCGTGGGTACCAGGTCGTCTTCACACAGCGACCTGCCGATTTCCTTGCCGGTAGCCTTGAGGAAGGTGTTGGCGATACCCCCGCCGACCACCATCTGATCGACTTTGTCGGCCAGGGATTCGAGCACGGTCAGTTTGGTCGATACCTTGGAGCCGCCGACAATGGCGACCATCGGACGCGCCGGTGCCGCCAGCGCCTTTTGCAGCGCATCAAGTTCTTCGGTCAGCAAAATGCCGGCAGCGGCAATCGGCGCAAATTTGGCGATGCCGTGGGTCGAAGCTTCGGCGCGGTGCGCGGTACCGAAGGCATCCATCACGAACACGTCGCACAGCTTGGCGTATTTTTGCGCGGTCTCGTCGACGTTTTTCTTTTCGCCCTTGTTGACGCGGCAGTTTTCCAGCACGACCAGTTCGCCGTCGGCGATGTCGAAGCCGCCGTCGATCCAGTCGCGAATCAGGCGCACGTTTTTACCCAGCTTCGTGGCAATCACATCGACTACCGGTTTCAGCGAGTCGACTTCGTTGAATTCTCCTTCGGTCGGGCGACCGAGATGCGACGTAACCATGACTTTTGCCCCCGCTTTAAGGCAATGCTCGATGGTGCGCATGGAGGCGGTGATGCGCGCGTCGGATGTCACCTTGCCGTCCTTGACCGGCACGTTCATGTCGGCGCGGATGAACACGCGTTTGCCCTTGAGATCAAGGTCGGTAATACGGATGAAAGCCATGGGGTCGTTCTCCAGGTAAGGTTTAAGGGTTGACGCGGAATGGGCCGCGCCAGACCTTAAAGCTCACGGTATAAAGGAATTGGGAGCCAGGGGCTAGAGGGGTGGGACTGTGCTTTTCCCCAGCCCCCGGGGAGGTACCGATTAATTCGATTTCGTCGTTGCCGCGCAGGCGGGAACCCAGTCAAATCAAGGCACTGGATTTCCGCATTCGCGGGAATGACGAATTAATCAGCGTTTCCCTGGCTCCCGGCTCCTCACCTTTACTTCGCTACATGCGCCACAAAACGCAGCATATTGCAGGTGTAGCCGTATTCGTTGTCGTACCACGACACGACCTTGACGAAAGTGCTGTCCAGCGCGATACCGGCCTCGGCATCAAAGATCGAAGAGCAAGCCACACCACGGAAGTCGGTGGAAACCACTTTCTCGTCGGTATAGCCCAGCGTGCCTTTCATCGAGCCTTCGGACGCGGCCTTCATCGCGGCGCAGATCTCGGCGTAGGTGGCGGGCTTGTCCAGTTCCACCGTC
>JAYVLR010000058.1:0-8961 GCA_043759395.1 Thiobacillaceae bacterium | reverse complement strand
GTGACGGCAAGGATGAGCAACATGGCCAGATAAGGATCGGTTCCAATCCGGCTGTGTGGAAAATCAAAACGGATCAGGCGCCCCGCTGCGGGAACATCCACCGCATATTCGTCGCCGTTTTTCATGACCTGCACCGGCTGTCCCAGACGCTGCGTCAAGGCATCCTGTAGCATGGCAGCGAACGGCAGCGCGGTGGGTGCGCCCGGCATCGGGCCGTGGGCGATGGTAAGGTTCAGGTGATGGCTCGCGCCGAGCTGCGTGAGCAAGATGTTGACCTGCGCGGGCGGCGCGGCGGCCAGGGTGCGGGTCGTCAGCAAGATGAGCGCGGCCAGGTCATCGGTGGAGGAACGTATCAACGGCCAGACGATGAGTTTGACCGTTATGGAATAAGCAATTATCTGGAACAGCAGCATGAATCCCAGAATGGCGAGCGCGCTGCGCCCGAACAGCGAACGCCGCGTGAGCCGGGGCCACTTCACCCGCAGCCTTCCGGCGCGAAGATATAACCGGTGCCACGCACGGTGCGGATAAAGCACGGCGCGTCCGGCTGCACTTCGATTTTTCGGCGCAGGCGTGCAATGCGGACATCGATTGACCGGTCGTAGGGCAGGCGACCGTCATCGCCTGCCAGTGACACCAGTTGTTCGCGCGATAGTACCCGTCGGGGATGCTCGCATAGTACCTTGAGCAAGATGCAGTCGCCTGACGTAATCCGAACCTCCACACCTTGCCGCGTCAGTGCGTGGCTGGCGGCATCGAAGCGAAAATCGCCAAAGATGTGGTGAGCTGTGTGTTGCGGCGGAGCGCTTTTTTCGCGGCGGCGCAACACTGCCTGGATGCGCGCCACCAGTTCATGCGCACTAAACGGTTTGGGCAGATAGTCGTCTGCGCCGAGTTGCAGACCGACAATGCGGTCGGATTCTTCACCGCGTGCAGACAAGATAATGACTGGTAAATTCGGTGCTATACGGCGGGTGATGGATAGCCCGTCTTCGCCCGGCAGCATCAAATCCAGCACCACCAGGTCGAACGTCTGGCCAGCTAACTGCAGATCCATCGTGGCCGCGCAATCTGCCATTGCCGCCAGCATGCCGTGTTGCCCGAAATACCGCACCAGCATGGCGGCCAGTTCCTGGTCATCGTCTACGACAAGAATTCGAAGTGTGCTCATCACGCGAATTTAGCACGTTGCAAGCGTGTGGCGTGCTCCCCGCCATGCTTCGAAACACATTGTCATAAATTGTCATGAAGGCGAAGCGTGCAGGCAATGTGGCTGCACCAGAATGGCTTCAACGTGGGTAGTTCACGTTGCTTGCACCATAAACCATAAAGGAGACGCACATGACACACCGTATTTCCAAACTTGCTTTAGCACTTGGCGCACTGCTGTCGGTACAGGCGGGCGCCGTCACTTTGACGTTTATCGAGAATAACGACCTGCACGCGCACCTCACGCCGCATCTGGACAAAGTCGTGAAAAACGGCCAGGTGGTGTACGAGTCGCGCGGCGGTCTCGCGCGCCTGGCCACGCTGGTGAAGCAGATACGCGCCAGTAATCCCAATTCGGTACTGATGAATGTCGGCGACACCTACCACGGTGGCGTGGAAGCGCTCTACACTTTGGGTAACGCGGTGATCGACCCACTCAATACGTTGGGCATCGATGTTGGCGTGCCGGGCAACTGGGACTTTGCCTATGGCCCGAACGTGCTGCGCCTGCGCTACGTGAATACCTTGACGACGACGCAAAAAAACCTGCTACAAAAGACGGTGAGCATTACGATCAGGAAACCGACCTTTCCTAATATTGCCGCGAACATGCAATCCACCTCGGGTGCCAATGCGGGCGGCTTGTTGCTGCCTGGCACCTTTACTAAAACAATCGGCGGGGTGCAGGTCGGTTTCATCGGTTTGACTTCAGACATCGTGGCGCAGATGGATTCGACGCTAGCCCTGGGACTCTCGTTTACTCAGGGTGAAACGGCCTATCGTGACCTGGTCAACACGCAGGCGCAGACCCTGCGCAGCCAGGGCGCGCAACTGGTGATGGTGATGAGCGAGCTGGGGCTGCAAAAAGATTACCGGCTGGCTGATGTGATTAATGTCGGTGCAGTTGATGTGTTCTTCTCGGCACACACGCACGACACGATTTTCACCCCGCTCAAAGCCAAAAGTGGCGCGCTGGTGGTCGAGGCCGGGCACGACGGCTGGCTCGGACGCATGGATGTCGATGTTGTCAGCGGTCAGGCGCCGGTATTCAACTGGACGCTGCTGCCGGTGGATGCAAGCATTCCTGACGATCCTGCCATGAAGTCCCTGATCGACACGGCGCGCGCGCCCTTCCTCGTTGCCAATCCCAACATGACTGTCCCCATGTCAGGCATGACGCTCAAGCTCACGCAACCAATCAATACCGTGCTTGGTCATGTGTATGCGCCGCTGGACCGTGAAGATGCGCTGGAATCGACCTTCAACAATGCCTGGACGGATACCTTGCGTCAGCAAGCCGGGACTGATATTGCCCTAACCCCCGGCTTGCGCATGGACGGCCCGACACCGGCATCAGGTACGCTCTATGAAGACAGCTATGTGGCGGATGGCGCGCTGACAATTGAGGACGTTTATCGCTACATTCCCGTGCCCTATACCATCGGGACGGGCACTGTCCAAGCTTCAACCATCAAATCCATTCTCGAATCCGACATGACTGCCGTGTATTCTCTCAACAGCTTTTCGCAAGGTGGCGGTTGGGCCAATGGCTGGTCGGGTTTGAATATCAATCTTGACCTGTCGCATCCTGACGGCCAGCGCGTGCAATCCATTGCCCATGCCAACGGTGCCGCCATTGCGGACACCGATGTTTTGACCGCAACCGGCTGCCTGCGCCCTAACGATACTGCTGACGGAACGGGTACGGTGTTGTGCAGCTTCAGCGGTTTCAGCAGCGTTACCTCGCTGATCAATCCGGCGACGGGCAATCCCTGGTATCCGCAGGAATTGTTCAGTACCGCACTGACGCAGGGCTGGCTGGCAACGGGCACGCGACATAACATCGTCGATGCGGCAGCAACGCCCGTATGGCCTGCGCAGCCGTTCGTACAGCCTCTGGCTGTACGCGTTACCTCAGGCGCGAAGCTGACAAAATCCGGCTTGAGCTATAACGCGGGCAGCAAGATTTACACCGGACAGATCACGCTCACCAACACCGGAGCTGTGCCTTTGTTGGCACCACTGAAGGTGGTGATCGAGGGTCTGTCTGCCAGCGTCACGGTGGTCAACGCCTCGGGTAGCTATTACAGCCAGCCGTACCTGAAGCTGGGCGGCAGTCTGGTGCCGGGTGCCAGCCAGAGTGTGCAGGTGCAATTCAAAAACACGTCGAATAGCGCCATTTCCTACACCCCGGCAGCGCTTACTGGCGGCGTGTAAACCAACGGATCGTCGCTTGCGTGGCAGCCGATGATCCGTTTTTTTGTTGAAAATTAAGGAGCGCAACATGACCAAAAATATTCTCGCAGCAAGCCTGCTTGCTCTGCTGGCAAGCCAGTCAGCATGGGCCGATACCTGGACTGTCACGGTCGATACCAGCACACTCAACGGCCTGTCTGGCGCGTTGGATTTTCAGTTCATTGCGGCGGATGCCAGCGCACCTGCCGCCACCGCCACTGTCACGGCCTTCAGTTCTAATGGCGCGCTGGGTGCCGCAACGCCGACGGGCGACGTCAGCGGCAACCTCGGTAGTACGATGGTACTGGGCAACAGCCAGTTTTTTAACGACTGGTTGCAGGGATTCACGTTTGGAACGGCACTGAGTTTCAGCGTCAATATCGATGTGCCGACACCGAATGCTTCAGGTTCGGGTACGGCGTTCAGCTTGTCGCTGTACGATGGAAGCTATAACAGTTTGCTGGCCGATCCGGTCTGGGGGGCAGCGCTGGTCATCAATGCCAATGACAATGCAACGATGAATGTGCTGGCGCAAAGCGTGCCGGTCAGTTTATCGACCAGCCCGGTGCCGGAACCGCAAAATGCCTTGTTATTGCTGTCGGGTCTAGGGCTGATTGGCTGGAGATTGCGTAAGCTGGATCGGATTTTGCCCCTGCGCGTCGCCACATCAATTCCATAACGCCGCCGCTTTGGCGAACCTGCTAAAGCGAACCATGCGCCGCCCAGAATTCGGCGGGCATCAGAATCGGGTAGCGGTTGCGCAATGCAAGCAAGGCTTTATCACCCGTGATTAACGCGTCAGCGTGTGAGTGCATCAGTGCCGTGATCAGCGTGCCCAACACGGGTTGATCGTTGAAATCCGTCAGCGCGGGGTTGTGAACGGGCGTGGGCTCAACCACCTCGGCCTGTATCGAAAGGCTATCCATCAGATCGTTGATTTCGGTGGTACTCAACCCGTGGCGGTGCGCCAGCTTGGGCAACACCCGGCACAGCTCGTCCAGAATGAATACGGACAACACCACTTCCAGCGCGCCGTGTTTCCACGCGCCGATCAACTTGCCCGGCACGCTGGCTGGATAGGCAATGCCCGACAGCAGGACATTTGTGTCCAGCACCACGCGCAGCGTTGGCATCGGGTTAGCGCCCGGTGCGTGCGTCAGCGATTGCGGCGTCGATTTCTACCAGCCCCTCGGCCTCCGACGTGTCGGCAAATCCCGCTTCGATGCGTTGGCACAGCGCGTCAAAGCGCGCCTGCATCCGGCGAATGCGCGCAAACAATTGCGCGTCCACCAGCGCCGCAACCGGCTTGCCGTCTTTGTTGATCACAATGCTGTCGTGCCGGTATTGCACCTGGTTCAGCATCTCGCCCAGATTCTGGCGGAAGGCGACCGCGCTGGTTTCGTTAATCATGTTGTTTAACCGATATGACCGTAATGGTTAGTATGGTTGATGGGTGGAGATTTGGCAAGTTTCGCCGCATTGATCGGCGTTGACGGTGATTCTTTCGGTTGCGGGGTGTTCCATGGGGGGCGCTTTACACAAAGTAGTATGACGGGTCGAGTCTGTCTAGAACACGCCCGCATGGGGCGCAACCAGGACGGACGCGATTATGCTGAACAAGGTCATCACGCTTATTCATTCCACAACCATGCCGCGCCGCGCACCCCGCTCGAATCGCCAAATTTCGGCGCGACGAGCCGGGTGTCGATGCGGTCTGAGAATACATAACGCGGCCACAGTTTTGGCACCGTGTCGTACAGGCGTTTGATGTTGGACAGGCCGCCGCCTAGCACGATCACATCCGGATCGAGCAGGTTGATGACCCCGGCCAGCGCGCGCGCCAGACGTTCTTCGTAACGCGCCAGCGTCTTGCTGCACGGGCCGTAGCCTGCGGCGGCAAGCTGGGCGATTTCGTGCGCGGGCAAATCTTCGCCGCCGTAGCGGATATGGTCTGCGGCCAGCGCCGAGCCGGAGAGCCAGGTTTCAATGCAGCCTTTTTTACCGCAGTAGCAGGCCGCAGCCGCGTCGGGTTCGCGAGGATTCGGCCAGGGGTGGAGCAGCGTTTCGCCGGTGGCGGGATGCGTGCCGGTCGAGCTGCGGTCAGCCTGAGTGTGGGCAAACTGAAAGTAGGGTAAAGGTGAGTGCCCCCATTCGCCCGCGATGGCGTTGGCGCCGCTCAGCACCTGGCCGCGCACGACGATGCCGCCGCCCACGCCGGTACCCAGAATCACACCGAAAACGACCTCAGCGCCGGCGGCAGCACCGTCGGCGGCTTCAGATAGCGCAAAGCAGTTTGCATCATTGGCGATTCGTATTTCGCGCTTCAAGATGCGCTCTATATCCTGTTGCAAAGCCTGGCCATTCAGACACGTCGAGTTGCAATTTTTCATCCGTCCAGTGGCGGGCGAGACTGCGCCGGGCGTGCCGATGCCGACGGTGGTCGTTTGCCCCAATGCGGTTTCGGCATCAAGCACCAGTGCGGCGATTGCATCCAGCGTGGCGACGTAATCGTTTTGCGGCGTGGGCATGCGACGGCGCAAGCATTCCTGCCCGTTTAGATCAAGCACAATCAGCTCGGTTTTTGTGCCGCCAAGGTCGATGCCACAGCGTAGCGCACCATTTATCTGGCGCAGGGGGCTATTCATGGCGAAGTGTCTTATCCACAGTGCTAAAATCCCCGGATTATTTTTGAGTTGGAAACAGTCATGGCAGGACATTCAAAATGGGCCAACATCCAGCACCGTAAGGGACGGCAGGATGCCAAGCGCGGCAAGTCGTTCACCAAGCTTATCAAGGAAATCACTGTGGCCGCCAAAATGGGCGGCGGCGACCCGGCGATGAACCCGCGCCTGCGGCTGGCAATCGACAAAGCGAAGGCCGAGTCGATGCCGAAGGACAACATTGAAAACGCGGTCAAGCGCGGCAGCGGCCAGCTCGAAGGGGTGAATTACGAAGAAGCGCGCTACGAAGGCTACGGCATCGGCGGCGTCGCGGTGATCGTCGATTGCCTCACCGACAACAAGGTGCGCACCGTCGCTGACGTGCGTCATGCCTTTGTCAAACACGGCGGCAACATGGGCACCGACGGCTGCGTGGCGTTTCAGTTCAAGCATTGCGGCCAGATCATTCTGGAGCCGGGCGCGAGTGAGGATGCTGTGATGGACGTTGCGCTGGAAGCAGGCGCAGACGACGTGATTTCCAACGACGACGGTTCGATCGAAGTATTGACCACGCCCGATCCCAGGGCTTTCGAGATGGTGAAAGATGCGCTGAAAAAAGCCGGGTTCAAACCGGCGGTCGCCGAAATCACCATGCGCGCCGAGGGTGAGACCGAACTCGCTGGCGACGATGCGGCGAAAATGCAGAAAATTCTGGACGCGCTCGAAGCACTGGACGACGTGCAAGAGGTTTACACCAACGCGGTTTTGCCGGAGTAAAAGCATTTGCGCATTCTCGGCATTGATCCTGGCTTGCGCATTACCGGTTTCGGCCTGATTGAAAAGTCGGGCCAGAAGCTGAGTTATCTGGCGAGCGGTGTCATCAAGAGCGGCGAAGGTGAATTGCCGCAGCGGCTGGGCGTGTTGTTTGCCGGATTGAGCGAAGTGATCGCCACTTATCAGCCCGACACCTGCGCGGTCGAAATCGTCTTCGTCAATGTCAACCCGCAGTCCACGCTGTTGCTCGGACAGGCGCGTGGCGCAGCAATTTGCGCGGCGGTGTCCGCCCAGCTCCCGGTGGCGGAATACACCGCGCTGCAAATCAAACAGGCGGTCGTCGGTCACGGCAAGGCCGCCAAAGAGCAGGTGCAGGAAATGGTCAAACGTTTATTGAATCTTCCCGCCGCGCCGACTGCCGATGCCGCCGATGCGCTCGCCTGCGCAATCGCCCACGCGCACGGCGGCATGGGGCTGGGCGCGCTGGCCACCGCAGGCTACCGCGTCAAGGGTGGCCGTCTGATATGAATAAGGACATTCAATGATCGGAAGAATTCAGGGCATCCTCGCCGCCAAACAACCGCCGCAAGTGCTGGTGGACGTGAACGGCATCGGCTACGAAATCGACGTGCCGATGAGCACGTTTTACAACCTTCCGGGCATTGGCGAAAAAGTCAGCCTGCTCACGCATCTGGCAATTCGCGAAGACGCACATTTGCTCTACGGCTTTGGTTCGGACATCGAGCGCACCGCTTTTCGCGAACTGCTCAAAGTCTCCGGCATCGGTGCCAAAACCGCCTTGTCGGTGTTGTCCGGCATGTCAGTCAACGATCTGTCGGTTGCGATTGCCGGACAGGAAATTGGCCGCATCATCAAAGTCCCGGGTATCGGCAAAAAAACTGCCGAGCGTTTGCTGCTCGAACTCAAAGGCCGCCCGGTGTTTGCTGGTGCGGTTGCCAGCACAGGCGGCCCGGTGAGTGTGTCGGATGACGTGCGGCAGGCCTTGCTTGCACTGGGATATAACGAGCGCGAGGCGACAGAAACCATGCGCCGGTTGCCAGCGGATTTACCGGTATCGGATGCGATTCGGCAGGCTTTGAAGTTGCTGGGTAAAGCGTGATTTGTTTTTGCGGGTCCAGCGCGGCAATCCAGTGAAAACGGCGCGAAGCACGTTGTGTGTGAATGTTTAAACCTTCGTCAGGTAACTGTTCGTTGGCCGGGGGGTGCCCGGCAGCAAGTTGCTTTTTCTTGCGCGGCCAAGAAAAAGCAAGCAACAAAAAGAAGGCCGCCCCACCATCCCCGAATTTGGCAGGGCTGAAAGGGGGAGTCAAAAGCAAAGCTGTGGTAATTGAACCGTCCGCGCTCAATTCAAGCGTCTTACGGCAATCTAGCTGAGTCCCTTCGGCAACGGGAATCCTACCTTTTCCTGAACGCCGTCCAGGTCGGATACGGATGCTATCCCCAGTTGTTTCAATCGCTCGATAACGGCTTTAACCAGGATTTCCGGCGCAGATGCGCCAGCGGTGAGGCCGACGCGTAATTTTCCTGCGATCCACTCGGTCTTGATTTCATCGGCCTGATCGACCATGTAGGCGGGCACGCCGAGGTTGTCGGCGACTTCGCGCAGGCGGTTGGAGTTGGAGCTGGTCGGCGACCCTACCACGATGACGACGTCGCACTGCGGTGCGAGCGCTTTGACCGCATCCTGGCGGTTCTGGGTGGCGTAGCAGATGTCGTCTTTCTTCGGGCCGACGATGTTGGGGAAGCGTTGTCTGAGCGCGCTCACGACGCGCGCGGCATCGTCCACCGACAGGGTGGTTTGCGTAACGTAGGCCAGTTTGTCCGGGGAATGGACTTGCAGTGCGCTTACGTCTTCTGGCGTTTCTACCAGATACATCCCGCCGGTAGACTGCCCCAGCGTGCCTTCGACTTCGGGGTGGCCGCGATGTCCGATCATCACGATTTCCAGTCCCTGCCCGCGCATTTTGGTGACCTCGACGTGTACCTTGGTTACCAGCGGGCAGGTCGCATCGAATACGTTTAGCCCTAGCGCTTCGGCCTCGATCCGCACAGCTTGCGAGAC
>JAYVLR010000057.1:0-8938 GCA_043759395.1 Thiobacillaceae bacterium | reverse complement strand
GTTCGGGGCCGGGGACACGGTAGGCGGTTCTGCGCACAAGTTCTCATCCGGCTCCTTTACCGAGGGCAGGCTGGCTGGAAAGTCGGCGGTCAAGTACGTCATGGATTTGCAAGGCGATGCGCCGCAGGTGGACGCAGCGCAAATCAGGAAGATCGGGGAACTGATATTCAGGCCGCTCGAAAACTACAAAGTGGGTAGAAACGAGATCGTCGCCGGCACGGTGTCGCCAAGCTACATTTCGCCTATTCAGGGTCTTCAACGGCTGGAGAAACTCATGGACGAGTATGCCGGTGGCGTCAGTACCTTTTATGTAACCAGTGAACCTATGCTCAACCGGGGTCTGGAGCTTCTCGGCATGCTGAAGGAGGATGTGGCGCACCTTGGTGCCGAGAACCCGCACCAACTCCAGAGGGCCTGGGAGCTCCACCACCGTATCCTGACCGCAGAGGCGGTGGTTCGGCACACGCTGTTCCGGCAGGAGACCCGATGGCCTGGTTACTACTATCGCGCTGATCATCCGACGCTTGACGATGCCGAGTGGCATGTTTTCACCGCATCCCGGTACGACGCGAAAACCGGTGAATGGCAGATGAGCAAGCTGCCCGTCCATCACATCCTGTAGGGGTGACACAAAATTTGTGAGGCAATTCGCGTCGGGCCGCCGCAGGATATTTTCGCCGCAGATCCGGTCTAAGCTGGCGACAAGTTTCATTTACAGGACTGATGCCATGACTGACAGCAAAGCGCCCGTTTGGAGTCCAGCATACCTGCACCAGCAGCTGACCGGTGGCCGCCGCTTCGCCATTCTCGATGTACGCAATGAGGACGAATTCGCCCAGTGGAAAATTGAGGGCAGGCTACCGCTGCGCAGCCTCAACATCCCCTATTTTGAGCTGCTCGACCTGGAGGATGAGAAGGAGGAAATCGCCACGGCGGTAGCGCGCGCCATCCCCCTGCGCCTGAAGGACAAATTGCCCAAAGGCGAGCCAGTGCTGGTGGTTTGCGCCAAGGGTGAAACCTCGCCGCACGTCGCCGGGGGGCTGCGCCGGCAAGGCTACGAAGCATTTAATCTGGAAGGCGGCATGGCTGCCTGGGGCGACCATTACGAAATGCGGCCAATCGTGGAATCCGCACGGCTCACCATTCTTCAGATCAGCCGCCCGGCCAAGGGCTGCCTGAGCTATGTGGTGGCCAGCGGCGGCGAGGCGCTGGTGGTCGACCCGGCGCGCCATACCGATTACTACCTGCACTTGCTTGGCGAGCGGGGTTGGCGCGTCAAGGCGGTGATCGACAGCCATCTTCAGGCCGACCATGTGAGCGGCGGCATCGCCCTGGCACGGAGCCTGCGTGTGCATTACCGGCTGCATCCCTATGACGCCATCCATCCCGAGGATCTGCTTCCCGCAGCCTTCCCCTACCGTTACCTGGAGGACGAGGCCGCCTTCCCGCTGGGCGAGGTAAGCGTGCGCCCGTTGCATGTCCCCGGTCACACGCTAGGCATGGTCAATCTGCTGCTCGACAACCGCTACCTCCTGAGCGGCGACACCCTCTTCATCGACTCCGTTGGCCGCCCCGATCTGGGAGGAAGAGCCATAGCCTGGGCACCGCTGCTATACCGTTCCCTGCTGCGCCTGCTGGCGCTGCCCGATACGACCGTGGTGCTTCCTGCCCACTTCAGCAGCATGCACGAAGCCGACCCACAGGGCTGCTACCGCGCCAGCCTCGGCACCCTGCGCGATCATAATCAAGGTCTGCAAAGGGCGACTGCGGGAGAGGAAGCGTTCACCGCCTACATTCTGCGCAGTCTGCCGGAACACCCGCCGAGTTACGACGAGATCAGGCGAGTCAACACCGGACTGATCCAGGTAGATGAAATGCGCGCCAGCGAACTGGAACTGGGAAAAAATCGTTGCGCGCTGTCGCGCCCCGTCGGGGAACGACGGCTGGCGGCCTAGCACGCAGGAAGATCGCCCGTCACTGGATCGGGATCATCAGATGCTGATAAGGCGTTCCCGCCCACATCACGTAGGGTACGGCAGTGTCGGGGTCAGCACTCTTTGGATACATATCGTAGAAACTGGCTTCGGCACCCACGATCATTACGTGTGGCCCGGTCTTGACCCAGTGATTGCTGGCACCGGGCTTCGTCGCATAGGGATCGGTATTACTGGCATCGGTTCCGCCTGCAAGCATGTACATGAAGCCGACTTTGCCGCTGGCAGGCGGTTTGTGGCCGATCCAAGCCCCCGCCCATTCCCAGGCAGCCTTGTCCATACACATTGGATCAGGGCCGGGAGTGGCAGGATTATCCGGCATACAGGTAAATCCGTTTCCCCCCTCGCGCAGGGTACGCATCTTGCCGTTCGCGTCCATGGCGACGAGGGTTGCACCCGCACTGACTTTCATCGGCGCGGCACTCATGGCGCTCCGGATCATCTCCTTGTCGGCAGCGGAAATTGTGGCGGATTTCTCGCCCACCCCAGGCATCGTCATATCGTCAGCCAATGCAGCCTGCGAATAGACGAGGCTCAAGGCGGCAATCGCACTCATCAAAAAAGCTGAATTTGACATGGTCAGGCTCCTTATGGATATCCACAAAAACTTGATTTGCGGGGGTGCGGGATGAAGCAGCGTCCTCAGATAAGGTGATGGGTTTATCGAGTTCTGCGCTCTTGTCCCTGGCTAAATCAAAGGCAACGCCCCCAACGGCTATAACTATAGGACACCACTCAATAAACACAATAAACATTCACCCATTTTCTGCGTCTACTACGATAACCAGACAGGGTGTGCTGGTGTTACGATTTAAACGCAAACTTCACTGAGGAAAATTGATATGTCTACACGATTATTTTCGTTCACCGGTGGTGACACAGGATCCTGGCGTGTCGCCGGAATGGAGTTGATAGTTGGCGAGCCGCTGCCTGCGGCGAAGCGGCTGACAATCGCTTCCAGCCCCGGGATTCCACCCGATCCACTGGCGGCTTGGGTGCTTCGCGGAATAACCAGCAATGAGCGGTATGTCGTTCACGCAGAGGAAAGGAGCGAACTCGTGGCCAGGCAGCTAGCGCTCGGTCGCCCCGAGGCAACCTGCGCGGCGCTGATTCCCATTCGAAAGAGCGCGGCCTGGTGGGCGCTCACCCAAACCGAACGCCAAAACGTTTTTGAAGCACAGTCCGGACATGCCAAAATCGGGCTTCAGTATTTTCCTACGCTGGCGCGAAGGCTTCACCATTGCCGGGATCTCTCGGAAAATGAGCCGTTCGATTTCCTTACCTGGTTTGAATACGCACCCGCTAATGAAGCTGCGTTCAACCATCTGCTTGCCAAGTTGCGCGCAACAGCGGAGTGGAAGTATGTTGAGCGGGAAGTAGACATCCGGCTCGTGCGTGAGGAGGTCTGACCCACCCTCAAGCGTGTGATCGTCTGATCGTCTTCGAAGATGACACCCACTCTTCCATTGAGCAGACAGCTCAGGGCAAATATCGAACGTCAGTTTTTCGAACCAGCCATCTTTCTCAGTGGTCAATTCCTGCCAATAAAATCGGCAGAGCTAACGCACCCCTTACCCATCCCACGCGAATCCACACCAAACCTCAATCCAGCATCTGCACGCACTCTTGACTCCTCCCCAATCTGAACTAAACAGTACATACACAGTCCTATTTATGGATTTCAGGAGCCTTTGTGTTGCGCATCACCAAACTCACCGATTACGCCATTGTGTTGATGGTGCGGCTGGCGCGTGAGCCGTCGCGCCGTTTCAGCGCGGCGCAACTAGCTGACGAACTGGGCGTACCCCTGCCGACGGTGTCCAAGCTGCTGAAGCGCTTGCTCCAGGCAGAATTACTGGTCAGCGTGCGCGGCGCGGGGGGCGGTTATAGCCTGGTTCATGCACCCAGTGCGGTGTCGGTGGCCGACGTGGTGAGTGCGATTGAAGGCCCGGTGGCGCTGACAGAATGTGCGCTGGGCAAGGGCAATTGCTCACTGGAACGGAATTGCGCGACGCGCGCCAACTGGCAGATCATCAGCCGCGCGGTGCGGGTGGCGCTGGAGGCGGTCAGCCTGGCCGACATGGCGATGCCGCGAATGCAGCCGATCCGGATGCCGGGTTTGCAGGAAAAAACACCATGAGCAATGCCGAAGTTCGCCGCGTTGAAACGCGCCACCCTGATGAGCGCAACCCGGTGTTGCACCGCCCCGATGAGCGCAACCCTGTGTTGCGTAGTCGCGTGGCCGCTGAATACCGCTGGGGTTTTGTCACCGACATCGAGCAGGAGACCGTGCCAATTGGTTTGAATGAAGACGTGATCCGGCTGATCTCAGCCAGGAAAAGCGAACCGGACTTCATGCTGCAATGGCGGCTGCGTGCTTACCAACACTGGCTGGGCTTGCGCGAACCAACCTGGTCGTCGGTGCATCATCCTCCGATCGACTACCAAAACATTTACTACTACGCCGCGCCCAAACGCGCCCAGGCGAAAAGCCTGGCCGAGCTTGACCCGGAGTTGCTGCGTACCTACGAAAAGCTCGGCATCCCCCTGCAGGAACGCGAAGCGCTGGCAGGCGTGGCGGTGGACGCGGTATTTGATTCGGTGTCGGTCGCCACCACGTTCAAGGACAAGCTGGAAGGTCTGGGCATTATTTTCTGTCCGTTCTCAGAAGCGGTGCAAAAACACCCCGAGCTGGTGCGGCAGTACCTCGGCTCGGTCGTGCCCTATACCGACAATTTCTTCGCCACCCTGAATTCAGCCGTGTTTACCGACGGCTCCTTTGTCTACGTGCCGAAAGGGGTGCGTTGCCCGATGGAGTTATCGACTTATTTCCGCATCAACGCGAAGAACAGCGGGCAGTTCGAGCGCACGCTGATTATCGCCGACGAGGGTGCGACAGTGAGTTATCTGGAAGGCTGCACCGCGCCCATGCGCGACGAGAACCAGTTGCATGCCGCCGTGGTGGAACTGGTGGCGCTAAAGGATGCCCGCATCAAGTATTCCACGGTGCAGAACTGGTACCCGGGCGACGCCCAGGGGCGCGGCGGCATATACAACTTCGTCACCAAACGCGGCGACTGTCGCGGCGACCGCGCGCATATTTCGTGGACCCAGGTGGAAACCGGCTCGGCGATCACCTGGAAGTACCCGAGCTGTATTTTGCGCGGCGACGACAGCGTCGGCGAGTTCTATTCGGTCGCGCTAACCAACCATCACCAGCAGGCCGACACCGGCACCAAGATGATCCACATCGGCAAAAACAGCCGCAGCACCATCGTTTCAAAAGGCATCTCCGCCGGCTTTGGCAGCAACGCCTATCGTGGTCTGGTTAAGGTGCTGCCGAGCGCGACGAATGCGCGCAACTACACCCAATGCGATTCGCTGTTGATGAGCGATCACTGTGCGGCGCACACCTTCCCCTATATCGAGGTAAAAAACCCGACCGCGCAGGTCGAGCATGAAGCCAGCACCAGCCGTATCGGCGAAGACCAGTTGTTTTATCTGCGCAGCCGCGGGCTGTCGCAGGAGGACGCGGTGAACCTGATCGTCAACGGTTTCTGCAAGGCGGTGTTCAAGGAACTGCCGATGGAATTTGCGGTGGAAGCGCAGAAGCTGCTGGCGGTAAGTCTGGAAGGGGCGGTGGGCTAGGAGTTCATCATGCTGCATATCGACAATCTGCACGTATCCATCGGCGACAAGGCCATTTTGTCCGGCATCAATCTGGAGGTGAAAGCGGGCGAGGTTCACGCCATCATGGGGCCGAATGGTTCGGGCAAAAGCACGCTGGCGCAGGTGTTGGCCGGGCGCGAGGGCTATGTGGTAACACAGGGCAGCGTGCGTTACCTCGGTCGAGATTTACTCGGCCAGAATCTGCTGGCGCTGGAGCCCGAACAACGCGCCCAAGCTGGAGTCTTTCTTGCGTTTCAATATCCGCTTGAAATCCCCGGCGTGGCCAATGTGCAGTTGCTGCGCACCGCGCTCAATAGCGTGCGCCGGGCACGCGGCGAACCCGAGCTGGATGCGCTGGATTTTCTCGACAGCGTCAAAACCAAATTGGCGCTGCTCGGCATGGACGAGAGTTTTCTCTATCGCGCAGTCAACGAAGGCTTCTCCGGCGGCGAAAAAAAACGCAACGAAATTCTGCAAATGGCGGTGCTGGAGCCGCAGCTCGCCATCCTGGACGAGACCGATTCGGGGCTGGATATTGACGCGCTGCAAATCGTCGCGCACGGGGTCAATGCCCTGAAACACCCGGAGCGGGCGATGATCCTGGTCACCCACTATCAACGTTTGCTGAACTACATTGTTCCTGACCGGGTGCACGTGCTGGCGGGCGGGCGCATCGTGCGCTCGGGCGATGCCAGCTTGGCGCTGGAACTGGAAGAAAAAGGTTATGGCTGGCTGACCCCTGAAACACCACAGGAACTGCGGCGATGAAGATCACCGATTTTGCCCGCTATCAGCACGCGCTCGCGCAGACCGGCAGAACACCCGGCTTGGCGCCTGCACGCCGCGCGGCGCTGGATTGTTTCCTTGAACACGGGCTGCCGACGACACGCGACGAAAACTGGAAATACACGTCCCTCGATTATCTGGACAAAGCCGAGTGGCATATTCCAGCCACCCCTGCTCAAGCGCACACTGCCGAAATCCGCTGTCCCGATGAACAGTATCCCGGTGCAGTCATGCGCTTTGCCAATGGCCGCCTGTCTGCCTCGCCCGCACTGCCCTGGATCGCTCTGGCGCACAGCCTGGCAGCCTGCGCGGACACGGCACCTGCGGCGCAGGTTCTTGGCCAGTTGGTAGCGAAATGTTCGGGAAATAATGCGCTCGCCGAAATCAACAGCGCCTTGTGGCGGGACGGGCTTTTTCTGCATGTGCCCGGTGGCAGCCGGGTGCTCGAACCGCTGTTTGTCGCCCACCGCGCCAACGAGGCTGATGCTATGCTGCATGTGCGCAATCTCATCGTGCTGGAAGCGGGTACCGAGGCGGTACTGGTGGAACATTTCAGCGGCGCGCCGGATATTCCCTACTGGACCAACAGCGTCAGCGAAATTGTGCTGGGCGCGGGCGCGCGACTCACCCATTTGAAGCTGACCGAAGAAAGCGCTGCCGCCACCCACACCAGTCTCGCCCTGGTGCAACAGGCGCAGGACAGCGTCTATCACGCCGTGTCGGTGAGTCTCGGCGGTCGTCTGGCGCGGCATGAAGTGCGCGTTGACCTCAATCAAGCCGGGGCGCAATGTCGGCTCGACGGCCTGTTCATTGCCGATGGGCGGCGGCACATCGACAATCATTTCCAGATCGAACACGCTGCGCCCCATACCACCAGCCGCCAGACCTGGCGCGGCATGGCCGCCGGGCGCGGGCGCGGCATATTCGATGCGCGCGTCGTGGTGCAAGCGGGCGCTGCGCACGCCGACGCGCTGCAATCCAGCCGCAATCTGCTGCTCTCGCCGCACGCCGAAATCGATGCTAAACCGCAACTGGAAATTTACGCCGACGACGTCAAATGCGGCCACGGCGCGACCGTCGGCCAGCTCGATGAAGCGCAGGTGTTCTATCTGTGCAGTCGCGGCATAGGCCTGGATGCGGCACGCGCCCTGCTGTTGCGGGGGTTTGCCGAAGAGGCGCTGGGGCTGCTCGCCGACAGCCCATTACGCGGCTGGCTGGAGCCGATGCTGACGGCGGCGCTGCCAGTGTGGACAAGCGTTCATCAGGAACGGGAGCACGCAACATGAACCCAGATCAACGCGCACTCTACGAAGAGGTCATCCTCGAACACAACCGCCACCCGCGTCACTACCCGAAGAACCCGCGCGGCAGCACGCATCATGCGCAGGGGTTTAATCCGCTGTGCAACGACGAAGTCAGCGTGCATCTGAAAGTAGCCGACGGCATGATTAAGGATGTCGGTTTCGAGGGAGCCGGGTGTGCAATCTGCATGGCTTCGGCATCGCTGATGAGCGAAGCGATCTTGGGGAAACCGCTGGCCGAGGTCGAGGCTTTATTCCAGAAAGTACATCACATGCTGGCCGAAAACGGTGCGGTGGACGAAGTTGGCAAATTGCGCGTGCTCGCTGGCGTGCATGAATTCCCGATGCGCGTAAAGTGTGCCACCCTGCCTTGGCACACCCTGCAAGCCGCACTGGAACAACGGCCTGATGCCGTCAGCACCGAAGACCCCATTCCTTCCTGCGAGCAGCCGTATGCTCAATCTCGCCCGCCTGGCCGCTGAAGGCCGCACTGAAGACAATGGCTTGCGCGGGCAAGTCATTGCTGCGCTGCGCCAGGTGTTCGACCCGGAATTGCCGGTCAATATTTATGACCTGGGCTTGATCTATGCTCTGAATATCGATGCCGCCGGCCAGGTACGCGTCAGCATGACGCTCACCGCGCCCGGCTGCCCGGTAGCACAGACTTTTCCGGCGCAGGTCGAGCAAGCCATCAATGCCGTCGCCGGGGTGGCTGATGCCCATGTCGAAATCGTCTGGGAACCGCCCTGGGATCAAAGCCGCATGACCGAGGCCGCGCGGCTGCAACTGGGCTTGATGTGATGGCAGACTGGACACGCGTAGCGCCTGCCGAAGCCATCCCGCCCGGCGCACGGCGGGTAGTCGATGTCGATGGCATCGCGGTACTCGTTTTTAACCTCGACGGCAGCTATTACGCGATTGAAGACGTGTGTACCCATGACGGCGGCGAACTGGCCAGCGGTGAATGGCTGGGCGCAGAAATTGTCTGCCCGCGCCATGGTGCGCGCTTTGACATCAGGACTGGCGCCGTGACCGCCCCGCCCGCTTACAGTACGGTGGCAACGTTTCCGGTCAGGCTGGCGTCAGGCTTTGTGGAAGTGCGCGACCCGCGCTGGGATTAACGGGCATGGCGACTGCGCCACCCCCGAAAATGAAACTCGCCATACCCGTTTCCCCCACTCCGCCCCC
>JAYVLR010000056.1:0-15298 GCA_043759395.1 Thiobacillaceae bacterium | reverse complement strand
CGTGGAACGAGGCGGCGCGGGTGTTTTCTTCGCGCGGGCTGGACAACTATCTGAAGGGCGCGGTCGCTCTGCACAACCTCGGGCGTGGCGAGGAACTGGTTGTCACTTTCATTCAGGAAATGCCGGAAGTCAGCCGCGCCATTGGTGAAGATGTGCTGCCCGACGTGGTGAATTTTCTGCTCGGCATGGCATCGAAAACTTCGGGTCAGGTGTTAACGCTGATCGTTGGCACCGCGCCGCTGGCCGCGCAGCGGCTGGGCGACGAAGCCCTGTTTCGCAATTATCTCGGTGTGCTGTCCATCATGCTGGCGCAAGCGCCACGCGGCCTGCGCCCCATGCTGGAAAACCTCGAACGGCTGCTCAACCAGCTCACCCTCGGCGGCCTGCGCCGCTGGGTACAGTGGGGCGCGCAGGCGCACAAGGCCGATTTCGACGCGCAAGTAGGCTATTTCTCGCTTGCCACGCCGGACTCGCTTGGCGTGCTGCAAAAAGAGCGCAAGGGCACGTTGTTTGTCGATGTGCAGCGGCGGCTCAATATCTATCTGCGCGCGATGTGGGGACGCGATTTTTTCCTGCGCCCAACTTCCGGTGACTTTGAACGCCGTGAGGGCTTGAAGCCTTATATTGAGCGCTTCGTCATCTACATCGCCGATGCGTTCGACGACTACAGACCGCTCAGCGGCGATATTCATGCCCTTCAGGGTGCGCCGGACGAGGCAGCGGGGGCGAAAATTTCCGGCCTCGAACTCTACCGCGCCGCCGCCAACCATTGCGCTGCGCACCTGGTGCATACCGGCGCGCCGCTGTCGATGCAGATGCTCAACACCACGCAAATGGCGATCATCGAAGCGATCGAGGATGCCCGCGTCGAAGAACTGGCCTGCCGCGATTTCCCCAATATGCGCGCTTCGTGGCTGGCGCTGCACCCGCTAATGAATACCGCTGAACCGCAAAGCGCGGGCGACCTGCTCAACCGGTTGGCGCGTGCGCTGCTCGACCTGAATTCTGCCGACTCGCACCCGTGGGTGCAGCAAGGCGTGGCCTTGTTCCGCGCCGAGCCCGACCTCTCGACCAATCAGGTGAGTTGGAACATCGGCGTGGAACTGGCGCATACGCTGGGTCAGATCCCGCTGCCCGAATTCAACGCGCGCACCGACGTGCTGCGCGCCATTTACCGCGACGACAACCGCACCGTGTGGGAGTCCGAAGAATACGATCTCGATGCTGCGCTCGAAGCCACGTGGGGCGGCAAGCAGACGCGCAAGAAAATCTCCCTGATGGAGATGGTCAACGAGACCAACAACGAATACGCAGGCGACGACGCGGAAGAAATCTGGGTGCTGGAAACGCCGTTCTTCCTCGACCAGGAAGGTGTGAGTATTAACGAGCTGGAAGGCCGTCCGCCGATCTCCGACCCTTACCACTACAACGAGTGGGATTATCAGATTCAGCTAGAGCGCCCAAGCTGGGCGACCGTGCTGGAGCGCCGTCCGCCGCTGGGTGAGCTGGAAGTCATCGAAAAAATCATCACCGACAACAAGCCGGTCATCTCGCGCCTGAAGTTTTTGATCGAATCCATGATCCCGCAGGCCATGCAGCGTATCCGCCGGGTGGAAGATGGCGACGAACTCGACATCAACGCGGCGATTCGTTCGATGATCGACATCCGCATGGGGCAGCAGCCCGACACCCGCATCATGATGCGTTACAAGCGCAACGTGCGCGATCTGGCGGTGATGGTGCTGCTCGACATGTCGGAGTCGTCCAACGACAAAGTGCGCGGCCACGACTACAGCGTGATGGATTTGACCCGTTCGGCCACCGTGTTGCTATCCGATGCGCTTGACAAAATTGGCGATCCGTTCGCGTTGCACGGCTTTTGCTCCGACGGCCGCCACGACGTGCATTACTACCGCTTCAAGGATTTCGATGCGCCCTATAACGATCTGGTGAAAGCGCGTCTGGCCGGGCTGAAAGGTTCGTACTCCACGCGCATGGGCGCGGCGCTGCGCCACGCGGGCGCGCAGCTCAAACTGCAACCCAAGGCGAAGAAAATCCTCTTCGTCATCACCGACGGCGAGCCGGCCGACAACGATGTGCGCGACCCGCAGTACCTGCGCTTCGACACCAAACGCGCGGTGGAAGAACTGGCGCGCGACGGCATCACCGTTTATGCCCTGAGTCTCGACCCGCACGCCGATCAATACGTCGCGCGCATTTTCGGCGCCAAAAACTTCACCGTGCTGGACAAAGTTGAACGGCTGCCGGAAAAACTGCCGATGCTGTACATGGGCCTGACCCGTTGAGCGATCGCCCCATGCATATCAGCCTGCGCACCTTCGTTTTCATGGACGCGCTGCAACCGCAGTTAGCGTCGTATCTTGCTACGTCATCGCAAGGTTTTCTGCCGGTGCCCGGTGATGCCTGCCTGTGGATCGAGGTCGCCCCCGGCATGGCGGTACACCGGCTGTCCGACATCGCGCTCAAGGAAACCAATGTTCACCTGGGTGAGCAGGTGGTGGAACGCTCCTTCGGCTCAATGGAAATCCACTACCGCAACCAGAGCGAAGTCATGGAAGCCGGCAACACCATTTTGCGGCAGTTGAACACCACCATGGACACGCGCATGGCCTGCAAAATCCACTGGAACGAGGTCATCTGCGGCATGACCCCGGATCACACCACGCTCATCAACCGCCAGTTGCGCAAGGGCTCGATGATTCTGCCGGGCAAGGCCATGTTCATTCTCGAAGTCGAGCCTGCGGGCTATGCCGTCTATGCCGCCAACGAAGCGGAAAAGGCCGCGCACATCACCCTCGTAGACGTGAAACCCTTCGGCAACTTTGGACGCTTGACCATGATGGGTTCCGAAGCCGAGGCCGAGACGGCGCAACGCGCGGCGGTGCAAGCCATCGACAACCTCAACAGGCAAGCCCGCCGGATCACGGAGGGCTGAGATGACGCTGCGCCTTGATGGCAGCGATCCTGCTGACATCGCGCACGCGGCGGACATCCTGCGGGCGGGCGGCCTGGTCGCGTTTCCAACCGAAACCGTTTATGGATTAGGCGCGGATGCTGCCAACGATGCAGCCGTGGCAAAGATTTTTGCTGCCAAGAACCGGCCTGCCGACCATCCCTTGATCGTCCATATCGCGTCTGTGGATGAAATGCCGCACTGGGCGCATCACATCCCCGAAGCCGCCTGGCAACTCGCGGCGCGGTTCTGGCCCGGCCCGCTCACACTGATTGTGAAACGCGTCCCCGGCGTGGCGGAAGCTGCCAGCGGCGGATACAACAGCATCGGCCTGCGTGTGCCCGGCCACCCGGTTGCGCTGGCGTTGCTCCAGGCTTTCGGTGGCGGATCGGCCGCGCCCTCGGCCAACCGCTTCGGTCGCATCAGCCCGACTTGCGCCGTGCATGTGCTGGCCGAACTGGATGGGCGGATTGATGCGGTGATCGACGGCGGCGCGTGTGCGGTGGGGCTGGAATCGACCATTCTGGACTTGACTGGCGTGCGCCCTAAAGTGCTGCGTCCCGGTGCTGTCACCGCCGCGCAACTGACCGCAGTTGTCGGCGAACTGGAAGGTGAAGCGGAGGTTGACACGCCCGCCCCCGGCACGCTGGAAGCCCACTACGCGCCTGGTACGCCCCTGCGTCTGGTTGCGCCCGCCAGGATGCAAGCCGAGGTGATGCAATGCGCCCAGGCTGGCTCGGTTGCTGTGCTCGCGCACAGCACACCCGTTGCCGGATTCATGACCGGGTTCGCCGGTGCATGGTTAGCCATGCCGCATAGCGTTGCCGCCTATGCGCATGATTTATATGCGCGGCTGCGCGAAGCCGATGCGGCGGGATATGCGATCATCCTCGTCGAACAGCCGCCCGCCACTGCGGAATGGACAGCGGTCAATGACCGGCTGCGTCGCGCGGCAGCCGGGTCTGGCCGACCGGTGCAAGATTCACTCTGATTTAAAACAGTCAACCCAAGGACTCCCACACATGACCAACAAAATGACCTACGCCGGATTCCACCACGACAAACACGGCATCACCATGATGGGGCGCGTCGTGCTCGACGGCTGGCTGTTCGGTTTTCTCCCCGAAACCGAAGATTGCGCGGGCTGGGATCTGGGGCGGATGCAGGTGCTGATGGAAAAAGTCGAAGCCGAATGGGACAAATACAACAATGTCCCCAGCCGCCTGCCCGATGAATTACGCGTCCGCCACGGCGAGATTTACGCGCGCGCCACTCAGGAAGCACGGGCAAAGGGCTGGGATCCCGAGCTGGGAGACGACGACTGAGCGCCCCGCACAAGCCACGTCAGGCCGCAGCGGCGCCGATGCCGAAACGCATGTCCAGTGCGGACATGTGCCATTGGGGATGCTTCCATTTAGCAGCCGTACAGCCTAAGGGACACGGCGATTTGATACCCCGGAATATGAAGCTTTTTCGCGCCGTGTCTGTTTTCCCCTCTCCGCTTGCAGGAGAGAAGTGGCGCCGGTATTGGCGGCATGCCTATGGCATTCGAAATGCGCGAACAGGCTCGCAGCAAAGACCGCATCACCGTTATATCGGATACGCCGACTTTTCACTTTATGCCGTCCAACCCCTGGGTGGCAGTTAACTGGCGCGCGCGGCTGGATGGCAAGGAACCTGTTGAAAAAGCCACCTGGAATGCAGTTTGGCGGGCTGATTTTGGCGATACCGGCATCGCCTTTGCCGCGCTGCCGCAAATCCCGCCGCGCAACGTCAACTGGGTTTCCGAAGGAAAATGGGTGCATCTGGCCAAGATCGCGTTCGAAAAATATTTCATGCACAAAATGAAAAAAGGCACGTCCGATCCTTTTTACGAAAATCTGGTGCTGAAACCCATCGGCATCAAAAAGCTTAAAGATAAAGCTTAAAGATTGGGCGTACCCAGCAACGCGTTCCTGTTTGGCAGGGAACGCGGTTTTGCATTTTCCGGGTAGAATCCGTCTCGCCGGGGTGGCCAGCTCCCGGCTTTTCAAAGACGGTGTCCCGTCCAAGCGTGGCCATTCAAATGATCCACTATTGGAGGATGTCTTATGGACACCGCACACCATACTGCCCCCACGCCCGTTCGTCTGGGCGAAGCCTTCAAATACTGGCTCAAACTCGGCTTTATCAGCTTCGGCGGCCCCGCCGGACAAATTGCGATGATGCATCAGGAACTGGTGGAAAAGCGCCGCTGGATTTCCGAACATCGCTATCTGCACGCGCTTAATTTCTGCATGTTGATGCCGGGGCCGGAAGCGATTCAACTCGCGATCTACATCAGCTGGCTGATGCACGGCGTACGCGGCGCGATTGTCGCGGGCGTGCTGTTTTTTCTGCCGGCTTTTGTGCTGCTGTCGCTGCTCGGCGGCATCTACCTGGCCTACGGCGACGTGCCGCTGGTGCAAGGGATTTTCTACGGCATCAAGCCTGCAGTGGTGGCAATCGTAGTGTTCGCGGCCTGGCGCATCGGCTCGCGCGCGCTCAAAAACAGCTTGCTGTGGAGCATGGCCGCGTTATCTTTCATCAGCATCTTTGCTTTCCAGTACTTTCTGCCCGACACGGTTGCGTTCCCGTGGATTGTGCTGGCCGCAGGCTTGCTCGGCGCATTGGGCGGGAAACTGCTACCGGACAAATTTAAAAGCGGGGGCGGGCACGGCGTTAGCAACAAGGAATATGGCGCAGCGATTATCGACGACGACACGCCCACTCCGGCGCACGCCAAATTCTCCTGGCGCAAATTCGCGCTGACGCTCGCCTCGTTCGTAGCGATCTGGTTGGCGGCGATGTTTGCCATCGGCGGCCAGCAAACGCTTACCGACATGGGCACTTTTTTTACCAAAGCGGCCTTTCTCACCATCGGCGGCGCGTATGCGGTATTGCCTTACGTGTATGAAAGCGCGGTCAATCAACATCACTGGCTGACCGGCCCGCAGATGATCGACGGCCTGGCGCTGGGGGAAACCACGCCGGGGCCGCTGATCATGATCGTTACCTGGGTGGGCTATCTTGGCGGCGTAGCCAAGCAGGTGTTCCCCAATCCGATTGCGGCGGGGATGGCGGGGGCGGCGGTCGCTACTTTTTTTACCTTCCTGCCGTCTTTCCTGTTCATTTTGGCAGGCGGGCCGCTGGTGGAAGCCACGCGCGGAGAAGCGAAATTTACCGCGCCACTCACCGGCATTACCGCAGCCGTCGTCGGCGTGATTTTGAGTCTGGCGGTGTTTTTTGCGTGGCACACCTTCTGGCCGACCGCCACGCAAGCCGCGCCGGTTTCGGGCAATTTCGAATGGTTTCCGGTGATCGTCTCGATTGCCGCGTTTGTTGCGCTGTGGAAATACAAGGCTGACATCATGAAAGTCATTGGCGCGTGTGCGCTGCTGGGTCTGGCGCATACGCTGATTATTTAACCCGCCCATCTTATGAGCCGAATCAAGGAGAAAATTGTGCAACGAACCATCAAACCCGAAGACTTCAAAGCCATCGTCGACACCGCCATGGTGCTGGACGTGCGCCGCAAAGCCGATCTCGAAACCTCAAGCGAATCCGTGCCCGGCGCGTTCTGGAAAGACCCCGAGCACATCGATCAATGGATCGGCGCAGTGCCCAAAAATCATGACGTGGTGATTTACTGCGTGCGCGGCGGCGGCGTATCCAACAGCGTGGTCGATCGCCTGCAAGCCGACGGCATCAAAGCGCGTTTTATCGAAGGCGGCATCGAGGCCTACAAAGCCGCAGGCGGCAAGGTGTCCAGCAAATGAAATGGGTTACGCGCGCGCGCCCTAAAATCGACCGCATCGCTTGCCCCTGGCTGATCACACGCTTCATTGATCGGGACGCCGAGTTTTTGTATGTGCCTGCCGATTCTGTGCTGGCTGTAGCCGCCGATACCGGCGCGATTCCCTATGACATCCCCGGCGTGGAGTACGGGCATGTCGGCGAGTTGTGCAGCTTCGACGCATTTTTGAGCAAGCACAATCTGACCGACCCCGCCTTGCAGCAGCTCGCCGTCATCGTGCGCGGCGCGGACACCGGGCGACCTGATTTGGCGCCGCAATGCCCGGGGCTGCTCGCTTTTTCGCTGGGGCTATCGCACAACTTCCCTGACGACCATCAAATGCTGCAACACGGCATGGTCATGTACGACGCGCTCTACGCCTGGGTGAAAAACGCGCAGGGCGAACACCATAACTGGACGTTTCCATTGTGAGCGGAGTCTTGATTGCTCATCGGAGGAGTGAACATTTCAGGGTTTGATTTGTAGTGCCGTATATGACACTATATAACGCATGAGCGCGCATGAAAAAATCCTTGTTCGGATGCGTAATAACCCGCGTGACTGGCGGATTGACGATCTGAAATCGGTTGCCAACCGCTTCGGTATCGATTGGCGCAATGAGGGCGGAAGCCATCATGTGTTTTCGTTCCCCGGCGTGGATGATGATGTGTGCGTCCCGGCGCATCGGCCCATCAAGCCGGTGTATGTGCGCCAGTTCGTGGCGCTGATCGATAAGGCAAAGGAGTTGCAAGCATGAGCGAAATTACCGTTCCGCACGTCGAGTCCCCATATCCGTTCGAAGCCTACGCGCACGTGGTCGAGCCGCTGACGGAAGAGGATGGCGGCGGCTACCTGATTAGCTTCCCCGATCTTCCTGGCTGCATGTCCGACGGCGAAACCGAAGCGGAAGCCGTCGCCAATGCGCGCGATGCGTTTTCCGCCTGGATGTCAGCACGTGCGCACATCGGCAAACCAATTCCGAAACCTACCCGTCACGGTGAGGCCGCCGAGCCGGTGCGCCTGATGCAGCGCTTGCCGCGCAGCTTGCACGCCAGCCTGGTGGCGCGCGCCAAAGCCGAAGGCACTTCGTTGAATACGCTGGTGACGATGTTGCTTGCTGAGGGGCTGGGAAGGCACGAACGCCGCGCCTGAACCGTAACGGGAAAACTCTCCAATTGAGTCGCCGATGGAATGGGTAACGAAGAAAAAATATGACACCCGAAGAGTTCATCGCCCTCTGGAAAAACAATAGCCTTACCGAACGCGGCGGTGCGCATGGGCATTTCGATGACCTGTGCGACCTGCTTGGGGTTGAAAAGCCGCGCGACCGGGAGAATTACTGCTTCGAACGTGGCGCGAAGAAATCCGATGGTAGCGATGGTTGGGCCGATGTCTGGAAGCGCAGCTATTTTGGTTGGGAAAACAAAAAGCCGGGGCGCGACCTCGACAAAGCTTTAAAGCAGCTCACCGACTACGCTCTCAAACTCGATAGTCCGCCGCTGCTGGTGGTGTGCGACCGCGAACGCATCATCATCCACACTGCCTTTACCGGCTACCCGGATGAGCCGCGCGAAATTCGTATCGAAGAGCTGACCGACCCCGGTAAACGCCAAATTTTGCGTTGGGTCTTCACCGAGCCCGAAAAACTCCGCCCGGGAAAATCGACTGCCGCTATCACTGCCGAAGCAGCTGGCCAGTTTTCCAGCCTGGCCAAGGCCATGCGCGCGCGCGGGTTGGACAGCCAGCGCGTCGCACATTTTCTGGTGCAATGCCTGTTTTGCATGTTCGCCGAAGATGAAGCCCTGCTCCCCGGTCACGTCTTTACTGAAATCCTGAGAAATGCCGGGAGTGACACCGACCGCGCCGAAAAACGCATCGGCAAGCTCTTCGCCGCCATGCAGAAAAAAACCGGCGGAGAATACGGCGACCATGACATCGCCTGGTTTAACGGCAGTCTGTTTAAAACTATAGCCATCCCCGAGTTGAACAGCACCGACCTGGTCGCGCTTCACCATGCCGCCGCCGACATGGATTGGCGCGCAATCGACCCCACCATTTTCGGCACCCTGTTCGAGCGCAGCCTCGATCCCGCCGCACGCGCTCCACTGGGGGCGCACTACACCGATACCGGTACCATCGGCAAACTCATTGAGCCGTTGATTACCAAGCCGCTGCTGGCAGTATGGGAAGGTATCAAGCCAGTCATCGCCAAACAGATGGCGAAAGTGAAGAAGCTGAACGACAAGGCGCACAAAGACGCAGCGGCGCTATTCCTGGGTAAGCTTGAACACCTGAGCAATTTCCGCGTGCTTGACCCGGCGTGCGGATCGGGAAATTTTCTTTACCTCGCACTCAAGGCGCTACGCGATGTCGAAAAGCAAGTCTACGTCGAGGCGCGAGAGTTAGGCATTCAGGCCGAACTGGCCATGCATACCGGGCTTCACAATATCCTGGGCATCGAAATCAACGAATTCGCTGCCGAACTCGCCCGCGTCACCGTGTGGATAGGCGACATTCAATGGTGTCGGCGCAACGGCTATCAGCACAGCACCCAACCCATCCTCAAGCCGTTAGATAGCATCGAACATCGCGATGCGCTGCTCAATCCGGATGGCAGCGAAGCCGAGTGGCCTCGTGCCGATGTGATCGTGGGCAACCCGCCGTTTCTGGGCGACAAGATCATGCGCAGCGAACTGGGCGATGTCTATGTGGAGCGCCTGCGGAAAAGATACGAAGGCCGCGTTCCCGGTGGTGCCGATCTGGTGACCTACTGGTTTGAAAAAGGCCGGGCGCAGATTGCCGATGGCAAAGCGCAAGCGGCGGGGCTGGTTGCCACCAACTCCATCCGCCAGAAGCGCAACCGCGTAGTACTGGAACGCATTCTGGAAAGTACACGCATCTTCGAGGCGTGGTCGGATGAAGACTGGGTCAACGAAGGCGCTGCGGTACGGGTCAGCCTGGTGTGTTTCGGACAGGGCATCGGTACGCGGCTGGACGGCCAGGCTGTGGCCGCCATCCATGCCGACCTCAGCGGCAGCACGCAGACCGACCAGATTCTCGACCTCACCCAAGCCAGTCCGCTCGCCGCCAACAAGGATCGGTCGTTCTTCGGCCTCTGCCTGGCCGGGCCGTTCAAGGTAGATACCGCCACCGCGCTGCAATGGCTGAAAGATACCGGCAACCCGAATGGCCGCCACAACAGCGACGTGCTGCGTCCCATCTACAACGGCTCCGACATCACCCGGCGCTGGGCGGGCAACTGGGTAGTGGACTTCGCCGGGAAAGAGCAGGCCGACGCTGCGGATTACCTTGCGCCTTTTACTTATGTCGAGGCTGAAGTGAAGCCCGTACGTGCGGGTAATCGGGAAGCTATTCGCGCTGAGAAATGGTGGCATCATGGACGCCGCCGCCCGGCGTTGCGCGCCGCGCTGCACGGCCTGACCCACTACATCGCCACCCCGGAAACTGCCAAGCATCGTTTCTTCGTCAAGTTTCCGGCGCAGGTCGCGCCAGAACACAGTCTGATCGTCATTCCCCGGCAGGACGACGCAACCATCGGCATCCTCTCGTCGCGCATTCATTGCACTTGGGCGCTGGCGAAAGGGGGCACGCTTGAGGATCGACCGCGTTACAACGCCAGCCTGACTTTTGAAACCTTCCCTTTCCCTCCGGGTTTTGATTTCAATACCAAGGCCGCTCCCGAAGGCGGAGTGTTCCAGGCTATCGCCCAAGCCGCTGCCGACCTCAACGACTGGCGCGAAAAATGGCTCAACCCGCAAGGCTGGCTGGATTGGGTGCAAACGGCAGAAGAACAAACTGCCGGTTTTCCGCCGCGCCCTGTGCCTAAACCGGAACACGCTGCAGCATGGAAGAGGCGCACCCTGACCAATCTCTACAATGAAATGCCTGCCGGTTTGAAACTGCGTCAGGAAAAGCTCGACCAGACTGTAGCCAGAGCTTACGGCTGGGAGGACTACACGCCGGATATGGACAACGCTGAAATCCTGCGCCGCCTGCTGGCGCTCAATCTGCGGGAGGGTCGCTGCGCAGCAGCGGGGAACCCACCGGCGTACCCCTTGCGGGTGCCGCGCCAAGACCGCGCGTAGCGCGAGCGTCTGAACCGTAGCCTGTACTTAACCCATCAGAGTAGTTGACTAAAATACTTGGTTATTGGTATGGTGCGCACAGTCATCTCAATGTAAGGACGCAACATGGAACGCGAAATCAACGGCAAAATGGTCGAAACCGACCCCGAAGGCTACCTGGTCAACCTCGACGACTGGTCGGAAGAACTGGCGGCAGAACTCGCCAGGGAAGACAAGCTGGAACTGGCTGAAGACCACTGGAAAATCATCAATTACATGCGCAGCTACTTTGCCGAAAACGGCACCGCACCCAACCTGCGTTTCTTGCAGAAAGGGTTGAAAGAAGAATTCGGCGCGGAATGGGGCGAGAAGAAATTCCTGTTTGACCTGTTCCCGTTTGGCCCCGCCAAACAAGCCGGACGTTACGCGGGAACGCCCAAGCCGACCGGTTGCGTGTGAGCGTGATTGTTTAAACCACGGCCTGCCATTTATACCCTTCAGGGTACGTGCGGGTAAAGCCGTACGCCGCAAATCAAACCCCGCCTGGTGCGGGGTTTTTTAATGGATCCTGGGGCACAGGTATAGCAGGTTTTCTGGCGCCGCAGTCATGGTAATCAATACTGCACTACCCCCGGATCAAGGCTGCGCCACAGATACCATGTCGCTACCGTGCGCCACGGGGCGTGGTGTTCGCCGTGTTCGCGCAGTGCTTTTGGCGTAGGGCGTGTGCCGCCGAGGTAGTGCAGGGCGACGGCTTTTTGCAGACCAATGTCGTCTACAGGCCAGACATCGGGGCGGCGCAGGCTGAAGATCAGAAACATCTCTGCTGTCCAGCGGCCCACGCCGCGCACGTCGATGAGTTCGGCAATCACCGTTTCGTCTTCCATCTTTTTCCAGCGTGCCGGTTCGACGCGGCCATCGACAAAATGACCGGCCAGGTCGCGCAGGTATTCGGCCTTGCGGCGCGACAGGCCGCAGGCGGCGAGCGCATCCAGCTCCAGCGTGGCGATATGTTCGGGGCGGATGGTTTGGGCGAACGCGGCAAAGCGCGCCCACACACTGTCGGCGGCCTTGACTGAAATCTGCTGGCCGACGATGGCGCGTGCCAGCGTTTGAAACGGGTCGCCGCGATTGGCGAGGATGGCATCGGGGAAGCGCGCGATGAGCGCGGCCATCACCGGATCGGCGGCGGCGAGTTCAGCGCAGGCGGTTGGCCAATAGGACGGCGGCCTTATTGTTGCGGTTGTTTGTCTCGTAGCCAACTGCTTATAGTTTTTTCCCATGCAACATTCTCTCTAAAAAATGTTGCACTTGGGGTTTGAGCGCGCCCTGCCACAAACCCCTATCACAACAAAATAATGTCGTACTGTTCCTGGCTGTAGCTGGTCTCAACTTGCAGCGAGATCGGTTTGCCGATGAAGTCGCCCAATTGTGCGAGGCTGGCGGACTCTTCATCCAGAAACAAATCGATTACGGATTGCGCGGCGATGATGCGGTATTCGCGCGCGTCAAACTGGCGCGCTTCGCGCAGGATTTCGCGCAGCGCGTCGTAGCACACGGTTTGCGCGGTCTTGATCTGGCCGCGCCCCTGGCAGGTCGGGCACGATTCGCACAAAATATGCGCCAGCGATTCGCGCGTGCGTTTGCGCGTCATTTCGACCAGCCCGAGCGCGGAGAATCCGCTGATGGTGGTGCGCGTGGGATCGCGCGCCATGGCTTTTTTTAGCTCGGCGAGGACGGCTTCCTGGTGTTCGGAATTGTCCATGTCGATCAGGTCGAGGATCACGATTCCCCCCAGATTGCGCAGCCGCAGTTGCCGCGCTATCGACTGCGCGGCTTCGAGGTTGGTCTTGAAAATGGTGTCGTCAAAGTTGCGCGCGCCGACAAAGCCGCCGGTGTTCACATCCACCGTGGTCAAGGCTTCGGTCTGGTCGATGACGAGATAACCGCCGGACTTCAGATCGACCCGCCGCCCCAGGGCCTTGGCAACTTCTTCTTCGATCATGTGCAAGTCAAACAGCGGGCGCTCGGCGCTGTAATGATGCAATTTGTCCAGCACTTCGCTGGTGTAGTTTTTCGCAAACTCCAGCATGCGCTGGTAGGTTTCGCGCGAGTCGATCTGGATGCGGCTGGTTTCCGGATGGATGAAGTCGCGCAACACGCGCAATGACAGATCAAGATCCTGATACAGCGAACACGGCACGGCGCAGTTTTCGCGCGATTTGATGTTGTGCCACAGGCGGTGCAGATATTCGATGTCGGCTTGCAACTCGGCGTCTCCCGCTGTTTCGGCCATGGTGCGCACGATAAAGCCGCCGGATGAATCGGCGGGTATCAGCTGATGCAGTCTTTGGCGCAGGGTTTCGCGTTCTCCTTCGCCTTCTATTTTTTGCGAAATGCCGATGTGGGTTTCCTGCGGCAGATAGACCAGATAGCGTCCGGCAAAACTGATCTGCGTGGACAGGCGCGCGCCCTTGGTGCCGATCGGATCCTTGATGACCTGCACCATCAGTGGCTGGCCTTCGTGCAGGATGTGCTCGATCGCGCGTTCCGGCTCGTTACCGTGGCGCTCCGCCCAGATGTCAGCTATATGCAGAAAGGCCGCGCGTTCCAGGCCAATGTCGATAAAGGCCGACTGCATCCCCGGTAACACACGCACGACTTTGCCCATGTAGATATTGCTGACCAGACCGCGACACTGCGCGCGCTCGATATGCAGTTCCTGCACCGCGCCCAGATACAATACCGCTACGCGGGTTTCCTGCGGGGTGACGTTGACGAGAATTTCTTCGCTCATGAATAACCAATGGATCGCTACGGCTAAGGCACGATGCCGAACTGTTTCAGCAGGGTGGTCGTTTCAAACAGAGGCAGTCCCATGATGCCGGTATGGCTGCCTTCAATATGCTTAACGAACGCGCTGGCGCGACCTTGAATTGCGTACGCGCCAGCTTTGCCGCTGAACTCGCTGCTATCGAGGTAGCGCTGGATGTCGGCAAGTTCAATTATGCCAAATTCGACCTTGCTGGACGACAGCAGGCATTCCATCCGTGCGTCCTGCTGGACGGCGACCGCCGTATGTACCCAGTGGCTGCGGCCCGACAAACGCTGCAACATGGCCTCAGCCGCACTGCGATTTTGCGGCTTGCCGAATACCTCGCCATCCACATCGACCAGCGTGTCGGCGCCCATGACCGGAAATCGCAACAAGCGGCGCGCTACCACCGCGCTCCAGCCGCTGCCCACTTTTGCCCGCGCCATGCGCTCGGCAAACGCGGCTGGCGATTCGTCAGGATAAGGCGTCTCGATCACATCCGCCCGCCCGCCCAGGGTGCGCAGGGGCAGCACCTCGAACGACACGCCGATCTGTTTCAGCAGCTCGCGGCGGCGCGGCGATTGCGATGCCAGATAAATCCGCCTGTCGATTAATTTATTGCCCGGTTCCATCCCAATCGCTGCCCCAATTTAATCCCTATGGTAAGGATGCCCCTTCAATACACTCACAGCACGATACAACTGCTCGGCCAGCACCACGCGTACCAGTGCGTGCGGCAAGGTCAACCGGGACAAGCCCATCAGCTTGTGCGCCCGGGCTTTTACCGTGTCGTCCAGCCCGTCTGCCCCGCCAATCACAAATGCCGGGTTCACGCCTTCATCCATCCAGCGCCGCATCCAGTCGGCCAGCTCGCGGGTAGTGGTCTGCTCGCCGCGCTCATCCAGCACCACCGGCACACAGCCGGCGGGCAATGCCGCCACGATACGCTCCGCCTCCAGCAGCCGTGCGCGCGCGCCGTCAACGCCTGCCACCCGATGCCCCGGCTTGATTTCGGTCAAAGCGAGCGCCATGTCAGGCGGCATGCGCCGGGCGTAGTCCCCATACCCCGCACTCACCCAGCCGGGCATTTTATGCCCCACTGCGATGATCGTCAGCTTCATGCTTTAGCGATTACGGCTCGACTTTTTTCGTACGCTGTTCTACTTTTTTGCTGCGCTGTTCTACTTTGGCGCTGCGCACGGCCGCGCCCGCACTCCACAACTCTTCCAGATTGTAGAGTGTGCGCACCGCAGGCTGCATCACATGCACGATGACTTCGCCCAGATCGAGCAGCACCCATTCGCCGCTTTGTTCGCCTTCCATGTTGCCGACGAAGACATCCGCTTCTTTCATCTTGTCGCGCACATGGTTGGCCAGCGCGCGCGTCTGGCGGTTGGAGTCGCCGCTGGCGATAATCATGCGCTCAAACAATGCCGTCATTTTTGTGGTGTCCAGCACCGCAATATCTTTTGCCTTGATGTCTTCGAGGGCATCGACGATGGCTTTTACTTTCTGTTCTATGTTCATATTTTAGACATCCGTTTTTTTACGACTTATAAAGTTTCTGCTGTTGCAGATAATCCAGCACGCTATCTGGTAATAGATAACGC
>JAYVLR010000055.1:0-42524 GCA_043759395.1 Thiobacillaceae bacterium | reverse complement strand
TGTAAATTGTTAAAGATCAATCAATTAAAACTACACAAACTTCGTACAGTCCCTTTCGAGAAGGTGCGCATTCTACAGATACCCCAGTGCGCGTCAACAGCTTTGGTGATTTATTTTTAAATAATTGTGACACGAGCAAATTTACGCTTGCCGACTTGCGCAACAACCGTTACTCCTATGGGCACGGCGACACTCTTGTCGGCCACTCGCTCACCGTCCAGTTTGACTCCACCGCCTGCGATTTGTCGGATGGCATCAGAGGTGCTGGCGACCAATCCCGCCAATTTTAAAAGTTGCGGGACGAGTAATACGCCATTCACCGACTGTAAGCTTAACTCTGTCATTTCCTCAGGCATCGCACCTTTCTGGAAGCGCGCCTCAAACGCTTCCAAAGCCTGTTTTGCTGCGGCCTGATGATGAAAGCGCGTCACAATTTCTTGCGCAAAACGCACCTTGATGTCGCGGGGGTTGCAGCCTGCTGCAACCTGCTGCTTCCACAACTCAATTGTTTGCAAGGACTCAAACGACAACAAATGAATGTAGCGCCACATCAAATCATCCGACACAGACATGATCTTGCCAAAAATCTCTTGCGGTGGCTCGTTGATGCCAATGTAATTGCCTAGTGACTTGGACATTTTGTTCACGCCGTCCAGCCCCTCGAGCAGTGGCATGGTCAGCACGACCTGCGGTGCTTGACCATGTTGCTTTTGCAGCTCACGTCCCATCAGCAAGTTGAATTTCTGGTCGGTGCCGCCCAGCTCAACATCGGCTTTCAGCGCAACCGAGTCATACCCTTGTATCAGCGGATAGAGAAATTCATGGAGCGCAATAGGTTGATGACTGGTATAGCGTTTGTGGAAATCATTCCGCTCCAGCATCCGTGCTACGGTATGAGTGGCCGCCAACCGGATCATATCCACAGCACCAAACTTATCCATCCAGGTCGAGTTAAACACCACCTCGGTTTGCTCAGGTTTCAGTACCTTGAACACCTGTTCGGTGTAGCTTCTGGCGTTTTCCACTACTGCTTCACGTGTCAACGGTGGGCGCGTGGTGTTTTTCCCCGTCGGGTCACCAATCATGCCGGTAAAATCCCCGATCAGGAATAATGCCGTATGCCCCAACTCCTGAAATTGCCGTAATTTGTTCAGCAGGACGGTATGCCCCAGATGCAAATCCGGGGCAGTGGGGTCAAACCCCGCTTTAATGCGTAACGAACGACCCGTCGCAAGCTTGGCTTTCAACTCTTCTTCCAGCAACAATTCATCACTGCCACGTCGTATTTCCTGCATGTTGTGTTGCATCGTGCTCTCTGGGGTATTCAAGTTTATACAGGCTCGTCCGTTATGATTCGATATGGTCGCGTATGCGAAACACCCAACCCATTGTTTGCATTAATAAATTTATAATCCGGGCAAAAATATGTTAAGCTCTCAGATTGATTACGGAAAGGGATCCGGATACATGCCGCTCACCAAACTGAGAATCTTAACCGATCACATGACCGGTAAGGAACGTCGCTTTAGCCTACGCACACTTGTTGCACTCTCCACTCTGCCATTATTTGGCGTGGTTGCCGCATTCGGTCTGGCACCTGACACCAATACGCTCGGCATTTCCACACAAACCATTATCAATAATGTGGATTTACCAAAAACCATTTCGGCCATTGACAGTGCTAGTTTTCAGCGCGAAGAGCGTATCCAGTCAGGCGATACATTAGCGAGCGTTTTAGCACGATTAAAAATTGATGAACTGGATATTCAGCGCCTGCTGAGTACCGAAGCAGCCAGACAAGGCGCAAGCCTGATCAAAGCAGGTCAGCGCATCCAGGCCACAACTACTGCAGACGGGCAATTGGCAGAGCTAAAGCTCGCGAACACAAATGGCGGTAGCTTGCATATCCTGCGTCAGGGCGACAGTTTTGTTAGCCAGCAGGCCAGTGATCTGCTTGAAACCCGCGTCATCATGCGCTCAGGGCGAATCGCCAGCTCACTGTTTGCCGCCACCGATAGCGCAGGTGTACCTGATGCCATCGCCGACAAAATCGCCGACATCTTCTCCACACACATTAACTTCCGTGATGATTTACGCCGTGGCGACACTTTCTCGGTGATCTACACCGTTAACTACCGGAATGGCGAACCGGTCGCCACTGGTAAATTGCTGGCTGCTGAGTTCGTTAACGCAGGCACATCGCACCGCGTCGTGTTGTACCGTGACCCGTTTGGGCGTGAAGGCTATTACACTCCGGAAGGTGAGTCGCTCAAAAAAGGATTCCTGCGTTCCCCGCTGGAATTTACGCGAGTCACGTCAAGTTTTAGTAGCTCACGCCTGCATCCACTTTACGGCTTTCATCGTGCCCACACCGGAGTAGATTTCGGCGCACCCACAGGCACTCGCGTAAAAGCTACCAGCGACGCAGTAGTCGAGTTCGTCGGTCGCAAGGGCGGTTACGGCAATCTCGCTATCCTGCGCCATAACAACGGCTATGAAACCTACTACGCGCACTTGAACGCTTTTGCATCGGGTCTGCGTAAAGGAACAGTAGTGGAGCAAGGCCAAGTCGTCGGATATGTCGGTTCTACCGGTGCGGCAACCGGTCCCCACCTGCACTACGAAGTACGCATTGCAGGCATCCCCTACAATCCCATAGCAATCAAACTGCCGGGGGCTGCACCGCTTTCCGCATCACTCAAACCCGCCTTCCTGCATCAAACCGCATCGTGGAACCAGAGACTGGTTCTATTGCGCGGCACTAATATCGCCGCGCTGGATTGAGTACGACCTCCCCCCATAAGGCCGAACGTTACATCGGCCTTATGTCAGGCACCAGCCTGGATGGAATTGACGCCGTCCTGGCTGAGATCACCACCGATGGCGAAACGCGGCTACTTTCCAGTCATTATGTTGCTTACACCGATGCGCTGCGCAAGCAGTTGCTTGCCTTGCACACACCTCAGGCCGATGAAATTCATCAAGCCGAGCTCGCCGCGAACACACTGGCCCAGCTATACGCTGACGCAATAAACACGCTATTAAATAATGCTGATCAGGATAAGGGCAACATACGCGCCATCGGATGCCACGGCCAAACACTACGCCATCGACCCGATGCCGCTTATACGCTACAAATAGGCAACGCAGCGCTACTGGCGGAGTTAACAGGCATCACTGTCGTGGCCGACTTCAGAAGCCGCGACATCGCTGCGGGCGGACAGGGCGCGCCGCTAGTGCCTGCTTTTCATGCTCACGCCCTTCGGCATCCAAGCATTCACCGCGTCATCGTCAATATTGGCGGCATTGCCAATCTCACCGACCTCCCACCGACAGGTACCGTGCGAGGCTGGGACACAGGGCCGGGCAACATGCTGCTGGACGCATGGACACAAAAGCATCACAACACTCATTATGACAAGGACGGTGCTTGGGCGCTAAGTGGGCATACTCACCAAGGTTTGCTGGAAGCCCTCCTGAATCATGCTTTTTTAAGCTTGCCGCCGCCCAAAAGCGCGGGGCGCGAACAGTTTAATCTCGACTATTTACAAACAAAAATGAACGCAATTAACGCGCCTATTGCTCCCGCAGACGTTCAGGCAAGCCTACTTGAATTGACCGCACAAAGTCTGTGCAACGCTATAAAACGCGAGTGCTCCGCCGCGCAGGAAGTGTATCTATGCGGCGGCGGCATCCATAACGATATATTGGTCAAGCGCATTACCGCCCTTTTAAACCCGATCCAAGTGGCATCGACTGCCACCATAGGTATTGACCCAGACTGGATGGAAGCGCTAGCCTTCGCTTGGCTGGCAAGCCAAACCTTGCATGGTCGCCCCGGTAACTTGCCTGAGGTTACAGGCGCGCGCGGCGCGCGTATCCTAGGCGCTATTTATCCGGCTTGACCGACAACCCAACCAACAGTCCACATGAACTGCGGTAGTGTTACAAACAAAAAGCGGCCTCAGCCGCTTTTTGTTTGTAACACTTAAAACGATTAAGCCGAGAATGAAGACCCGCAGCCGCAGGTCGTCGTGGCATTCGGATTCTTGATTACAAACTGAGCGCCCTCAAGACCTTCCGAATAATCAATTTCCGCACCGACCAGATACTGGAAACTCATCGAATCCACCAGCAAAGTCACGCCGTTCTTCACCATCGCGGTATCGTCTTCGTTTTGCGCTTCATCGAATGTAAAGCCGTATTGAAAGCCAGAACAACCTCCACCCGAAACGAATACACGCAACTTCAGATCCGGATTACCTTCCTCTTCAATCAGGTTTTTAACCTTATTCGCCGCACTTTCAGTAAAAATCAGCGGTATTTCCATTTCAGTCATGGCATTCATGGTCAACTCCTATAAAACAATGGTTTAATTATCCTCAAACGAGACGATGCGTCAAGCGTAGACCTTGCTTCAACTACGGGATTCAAGGTTCAGGGCAGCATTCCGATATCCGCAAGGGCGGTATCCTCGGGCAAATCAAACAGTATGTTCATATTCTGCACCGCTTGGCCAGCAGCGCCTTTGACCAGATTGTCGATCACAGACAGCACAACCACCATATCGCTCCCCTGCGGGCGGTGGACGGCAATACGACAGGTATTGGCACCGCGCACAGAGCGGGTTTCCGGATGCGCGCCCGCAGGCAGCACATCAACGAAAGGCTCACCGCTGTAGCGCTTCTCGAACAAACTCTGGAGATCGATATCGGCACTCACTCTCGCGTACAGCGTTGCGTGTATACCGCGGATCAGCGGCAGCAGATGCGGTACAAATGTGAAGCCAACCGGCTTGCCTGCAAAGTTTTCCAGCCCTTGCTTGATCTCTGGCCAGTGGCGATGCCCACTGACGGCATAGGCCTTGAAATTATCGCTGGCTTCCGCAAAAAGAGTGGCGACTTCCGCCTTGCGCCCGGCACCCGACACACCTGATTTGGCATCGGCGACCAAAAAAGCAGTATCCACTACGTCGGCTTCAAGTAGCGGCAGAAAACCAAGCTGAACCGCTGTGGGGTAGCAGCCCGGATTCGCAATCAGGCGCGCGCCCTTGATCTCCGCCCGGTTGATCTCGGGCAGACCATAGACCGCTTCCGCCACCAGGTCGGGGCAGGCATGCTCCATCTTGTACCAGTGTTCCCACACCGCAACATCTTTGATGCGGAAGTCTGCGGCCAGATCAATCACTTTAACGCCAGCATTGAGCAGCGCGCGCGCCTGCTGCATGGCGATGCCGTTTGGCGTGGCGAAGAACACAACGTCGCATTGCTCCAGCCCGGCAACTTCAGGCTCGACGAACTTGAGTCCAACCCGTCCACGCAAATTGGGAAACATGTCGGCCACCGGCATTCCAGCTTCCTTGCGCGAGGTAATTGCGCACAACTCGACTTCGGGATGGCGCGCCAGCAAGCGCAGCAACTCGACTCCGGTATAACCCGTCCCACCAACAATCCCGACCTTGATCATGATTTGTCCTTGAATGCGAATAGAATTTTACGACAATATCAGTCACAAAAAAGCCGCCTTGCGGCGGCTCCTCTGACCATCCAGCGGCTGTCCAAAACACAATCAGCGCTTGGAGAACTGCTTGCGGCGACGCGCCTTGTGGAAGCCGACTTTCTTACGCTCGACTTCACGCGCATCCCGAGTAACCAGACCCGCTTGCTTGAGTACCGGTTTCATTTCGGCATCAAGATCAATCAGCGCACGCGTGATGCCGTGACGCACAGCACCCGCCTGCCCGGACTCACCACCGCCCGCGACGTTGACCATAATGTCAAATTTGCCGATGTTGTCTGTCAGAACCAACGGCTGGCGAACGATCATGCGACCGGTTTCGCGAGAGAAATACTCGTCCACTGGCTTATCGTTGACAACGATTTTGCCGCTACCCGCTTTGAGAAACACACGGGCAACCGATGATTTGCGACGACCCGTACCGTAATTGTAATTACCGATCATGATGTGACCTTATCCGTTGATAACAAGAGGCTGCGGTTGCTGCGCCTCGTGCGGATGGTCTGCACCCGCATAAATTTTCATTTTTTTGATCATGGCATAGCCCAGCGGACCTTTAGGCAGCATGCCTTTGACCGCTTTTTCCAGCGCACGACCAGGGAAACGCTCCTGCATCTTGCCGAAGTTGGTTTCGTTAATACCGCCAGGGTAGCCGGTATGGGTGTAATACGTCTTGTCCAACGCCTTGTTGCCGGTCACGCGGATTTTGCCAGCGTTAACAACAACAATGTAGTCACCGGTATCGACGTGAGGCGTATAGATAGGCTTATGCTTGCCGCGCAGGCGACGCGCAATCTCGGATGCCAAGCGTCCCAGCACTTTATTGTCAGCATCAACCACGAACCAGTCGTGTGTGACTTCATGCGATTTAGCGGAAAAGGTTTTCATTATCCAGCCTCGATACAGAGGGAGTGTCTCGGAAAGCCGGGCATTCTACCCGCTCACCCCAAATAAAGTCAAACAAGACGGCGAAACTGCACTCGCGTTGAATATAGCCCACGTCGAATACAATAGCCGCCATGTTCGGCATCCCCCTCTCTGCTCTTGTCGCAAACGCCGCGTTGCCGCCGTTTTCCCTCGTGCTGATGCTTGCAGCGGGATTACTAATCCACCCGCGTGCGCCGCGTCTTGCCCTAACGCTAATCGCGTTGGCAACAGCCACCCTGTACGCTCTTTCCACACCATGGGTCAGCAGCGTGCTGCAAAAAAGTCTGGAGGTCGCAGATGCCGTTGATCTAGCCGCGCCGCCACAGGCTGATGCCATCGTCGTGCTCGGCGGCGGGGAGCGCACCGACGCACCTGAATACGGTGGCGACACGCAAAACGCCCTGTCGCTCGAAAGACTGCGTTACGCCGCGCGCCTGTATCAGGCCACCCACCTTCCAATTCTTGCCACTGGCGGCAAATCGGATTCCGCTACGCTGGCCGAAGGCACGCTCATGCGCGCGATTTTAATCAAAGAATTACACACTCCAGTGCGCTGGGTAGAAGATGCCTCACGCACCACATGGGACAACGCGCACCTGTCTGCGCCAATATTGAAACACGCCGGGATCAAGCGAATTTTTCTGGTCAGTCACGCCTGGCATTTACGCCGCGCCGTGCCGCTGTTTGAGCAGCAGGGTTTGCAAGTCATCCCTGCCGGCATAAACTTCTCCCGCCCTCGTTTCGAAACAGTGCTAGATATTTTGCCCGGCATGACTGGCTTACGCGACAGCACCTACGCTTTGCATGAATGGCTGGGCATACTCTGGTATCACTTCCGACAGCAACAGGACACAACATCATGAAAGCACGCGTCAAACTCATCGAAGGCGTCAGTTTCGTCGGACAAACCGAAAGTGGTCATGCGGTCGTCATGGACGGCGCACCCGAGGCTGGCGGCAAAAACCTCGGCCCGCGTCCGATGGAAATGCTGCTATTAGGTTTGGGCGGCTGCTCGGCGTTTGATGTCGTGCACATCCTGCGCAAAGCCCGGCTTGATGTGCGGGACTGCGTTGCCGAAGTCGATGCCACCCGCGCCGATACCGATCCAAAAGTCTTCACAAAAATCCATGTCCACTTCATCGTCACCGGCAAAGCGCTCGACCCAAAACGAGTGGAACAGGCCGTCCATTTGTCGGCTGAAAAATATTGCTCGGCCTCGATCATGCTAGGCAAAGTCGCCGACATGACGCATGACTTCGAAGTGATCAAAATCTGAACCTCAAAGCTTTATTTCACGTAATAATTAAAATTCGAATACGCCGCTTCAGCCACCTTGAACCACTGAAACTCCGTATCGCGGAAGGCTTTCCACGGACGGTAAATTTCGTTGAATAACGGATTCATACGGGCTTCTTCTTCATACAATTCAAATGCGGCGCGGCGCGCGGCAAGCATCACGTCTTTCGGGAAAGGATGCAGCCTGACCCCCTGCCCCACCAACCGCAGCAGCGCAGGCGGGTTCTTCGCATCATACTGCGCAAGCATCAGCTGGTTGGCTTCAGCGGTGGCCACTTCAAATGCCTGGCGGAATGTTTCGGGTAAGGCCTGCCACTGTTTCAGGTTCACATAAAACGACAACTGCGGTCCGCCCTCCCACCAACCCGGATAATAGTAATGCGGCGCAATTTTGTAGAAGCCGAGCTTCTCATCGTCATACGGCCCCACCCACTCCGCCGCGTCGATAGCACCGCGTTCCAGTGAGGGATAAATCTCTCCGCCAGGCAAGGTCTGCGGCACCGCACCCAAGCGCGCCATGATCTTGCCACCGATACCCGGAATGCGGATTTTCAAGCCTTTCAGATCAGCCAGTGACTTGATCTCGCGACGATACCAACCCCCCATTTGCGTGCCGGTATTGCCGCCCGGGAATTGCATCACGCCGTATTGCGCATAAACCTTGCGCATCGCCGCCAACCCGCCGCCCGCCAGCATCCAGGCATTCTGCTGGCGTGCAGTCAAGCCAAACGGCAACGCAGTATCAAACGCCAGCGCCATGTTTTTTCCGACGTAGTAATAGCCAGCCGAATGTCCGCATTCCGCCGTGCCGTTGCCAACGGCATCCAGCACCTGCAAACCCGGCACCAATTCACCGCCAGCGAAAACGCGAATCTGAAATTTCCCGCCGGTCAGCGCCGCCACGCGTCTGGATAGCGTTTCCGCCGCGCCGTAAATCGTGTCCAGGCTCTTGGGGAAACTTGATGCCAGCCGCCAGCGTATCGTCGGCAGCGGGCTCGATTCATTCGGTGCCGCCTGCGCGGAGGCCATGGGCAGCATGGCGGCCAGCCCTGCTCCCGTCAAAAATTTACGGCGCTGCATATCAGCCTCTCCTTGTGGTTATCGAACGGATTATATAAGTCTGATCAAGCAATCTGGCAATCAGCCTTGATGCAGGCAGGCTAGGCATTTACCTATCCGCTACCCACAGGACGTATTTCCACCCCCTCTTCGGCATGAACGGCTTGAGTAACCATGAGCCTGCGCGAGCGCTGGTCGGGGAGCGCAGGCTACGCTGGCTTCTCATCCCCGCGTTCTACATCGAGCTGGGCGGCGGCGTTGCCAATTCCGTTATGGCTGGAGCCCACCGTAAGCTCCTATGGCGAAGGAGTATGGCTCGCCTTTTCATCCGCCGCCACTGTTGGCTACGGCGACTACTACCCAACCACACCCGCATCGCGCATTTTTTCCGTATTTATCGTACTGCCCGGCTACGCAGCGCTCTCATTGGTGACCGCAGCCATTGCCGCATTCTTCATTGGCGAGGAAGAAAAAGAACTGCGCCGGGAACTGCACCACGACATGCGCGCATTGCGCAATGAAATTACTGAACTGCAATCGGATTTGCGCGCACTACGTCCAGAAAAGCCAGCGCCAGACTGACCCTGTGCTCATGGTAAAATGGCGTTTTAATTCAACCTGACCCAGCGCCATGTTCGACCGCAAACAGAACCTCGCCCACACCGACCCCGAACTGTGGGCGGCCATGCAACAAGAAGTGAAGCGTCAGGAAGATCATATCGAACTGATCGCATCAGAAAACTACACCAGCCCGGCGGTGATGGAAGCGCAGGGCTCGCAGCTCACCAACAAATACGCCGAAGGCTACCCCGGCAAGCGCTATTACGGCGGCTGCGAGTATGTCGATATCGCCGAGCAATTAGCGATTGATCGCGTAAAAGCGCTGTTCGGCGCAGAAGCCGCCAACGTCCAGCCCAACTCCGGTTCACAGGCCAACCAGGCGGTGTTCATGGCCTTCCTCAAACCCGGCGACACCATCATGGGCATGAGCCTGGCCGAAGGCGGCCACCTCACCCACGGCATGGCGCTCAACATGAGCGGCAAGTGGTTCAACGTCGTGGCCTACGGTCTCAACGAAAAAGAAGAAATCGACTACGACAAAATGGAAGCGATGGCGCACGAGCACAAGCCAAAACTCATCATCGCGGGTGCGTCGGCCTATGCGTTGCGCATCGATTTTGAGCGTTTTGCCAAAGTTGCCAAAGCCGTCGGCGCGATTTTCATGGTTGACATGGCGCACTACGCGGGCCTGATTGCCGCAGGCATCTACCCCAACCCGGTACCGCATGCCGACGTTGTCACCTCGACCACCCACAAGACCTTGCGCGGCCCGCGCGGCGGCATCATCCTGATGAAAGCCGAGCACGAAAAAGCAATCAACTCCGCCATCTTCCCCGGCCTGCAAGGCGGCCCTTTGATGCACGTCATCGCCGGTAAAGCCGTCGCCTTCAAGGAGGCCTCGACCAAGGAATTCAAACACTATCAGGAACAGGTCATCGACAACGCGCTGGTGATGTGCAAAGTGCTGGTCGAGCGCGGCCTGCGCATCATCTCAGGCCGCACCGAATCGCACGTTTTCCTGGTCGATCTGCGCGCCAAAAACCTCACCGGCAAAGAAGCCGAAGCCCTGCTTGGCCGCAGCCATATCACGGTCAACAAAAACGCCATCCCCAACGACCCGCAAAAACCCTTCGTCACCAGCGGCATCCGCATCGGTACGCCAGCGATGACCACTCGCGGCTTCAAGGAACTCGAAGCCGAACAGCTCGCCCATCTGATCGCCGACGTGCTCGACGCACCGACCGATGAGATCGTGATCTCGCGGGTCAAGGCTGAAGTGACCAAGCTGACGGCAAAATTTCCGGTATATGGCTAACACCTGACCCTCAAATGAAATGTCCTTTCTGCGGTTCTCTCGACACCCAGGTCATTGACTCCCGCGTCAATGAGCCGGGCAATGCCATCCGCCGCCGCCGCCGCTGTGCGTTGTGCGACAAGCGCTTTACCACTTGGGAAACCGCCGAGCTGCGCCCGCCGCAGATCGTCAAAACCAACGGCACGCGCCAGGACTTTTCAGAAGACAAACTGCGCGAAGGTTTCCGCCGCGCGCTGCACAAACGCCCGGTTCCCACCGAGCTGATCGATGCTGCCGTCGCCCGCATCACCCAGCGTCTGCTGACACTGGGCGAGCGCGAAGTGACCGCACGCGAAATCGGCGAGCAAGTCATCACCGAACTGAAAAAACTCGACAAGATTGCCTACATCCGCTTCGCCTCGGTCTACCGCAGCTTTCAGGACGTGGACGATTTCCGCGATGTGATTCGGGACATCGACCAGCCCTGAAGACATCCCGATGTTCTCAGCCGACGACCACCGCCACATGGCGCACGCGTTGCAACTGGCGGCGCGCGGCCTCTACACCACCACACCCAATCCACGCGTCGGCTGCGTCATCGTCAAGCACAAGCAGGTCGTAGGCGTTGGCTGGCACCAACGCACCGGCACCCCGCACGCCGAAATCCACGCATTGGCGATGGCCGCCGATGCCGCACGCGGCGCCACCGCGTATGTCACGCTCGAGCCCTGCTCGCATCACGGGTGCACCCCGCCCTGTGCCGAGGCGCTCATCAACGCAGGCGTAGCACGTATAGTCGCCGCCATGCACGACCCCAATCCACTGGTTGCAGGACAAGGCATCCAGATGCTGACGCTGACAGGGATTCAAGCTGAAGTCGGCCTGATGGAAAATGAAGCGCGCGCGCTGAACCCCGGATTCATCTCCCGCATGACGCGACACCGCCCATGGGTTCGACTCAAAACAGCATCCACGCTTGACGGCAAAACTGCGCTCACCAACGGCCAATCACAGTGGATTACCGGTGAAGCCGCCCGCGCCGACGTACAGAAACTGCGCGCCCGCGCCTGCGCCATCCTGACCGGCAGCGGCACCGTGCTCGCCGACAACCCGCGCATGAACGTGCGCGACCTCGACATCGGGCGGCAGCCGCTGCGCGTGGTGGTGGACTCCAATCTGCTCACCCCGCCCGCAGCCGCCATCCTGCCCGCGCTGATAGCGTGTCGCACGCCGCACCCTGAGCGCCGCGCCGCGCTGATAGCGGCGGGTGCAAACATCCTCGAACTCCCCGGCGCACAAAGCCGGGTTGACCTCGTCGCTCTGTTGAAAGAACTGGCGCTGCGCGGCATCAACGAAGTCCACGTCGAAGCCGGTGCCGCGCTCAATGGCGCTTTGCTTGAAGCCGGTTTGGTGGACGAGTGGATTGCCTATGTCGCGCCGATGGCGGTAGGGCATGATGCGCGGGGTTTATTCAATCACACGCCGCTGGAATCGCTGGAACACGCTGCACGGTTTCGGCTTGCCGACGTGCGGCAAATTGGGGGTGATTTGCGGTTGACTTTGCTGCCTAGGGACTGACGTGCATGGCGTTTTTGCCGTCGATATCGTGATATGACAGACCGTTGGCCGGGGGTTGCCCGGCCAGCGAATCGCAACCGATTAAAGGTTGCGGCTACCGGCAACTACAGCGGCTCATTTATACAAAACATCCAGCACTTCATACTGCCGCACGCCACCAGGCGCTTGCACGTCCACCGTATCGCCCGCGTACTTGCCGATCAGCGCGCGCGCAATCGGCGATGAGACGGAAATCTGTCCGAGTTTGATGTCGGCCTCGTCATCGCCCACGACTTGATAGGTAACAGTGTCGCCGGAAACGATGTCTTCCAGCTCCACCGTCGCACCAAACACGACACGACCTTCGGCATCAAGTTCAGCCGGATCGATCAACTGCGCGTTACCGAGTTTGCCTTCTAGATCAGCAATGCGGCCTTCGACGAAGCCCTGTTTTTCTTTGGCGGCATCGTACTCGGCGTTCTCGGACAAGTCGCCGTGCGCACGCGCTTCGGCAATCGCCTGAATAACCGCAGGACGCTCGATGCTTTTGAGTTTGTGCAATTCGGCGCGAAGTTTTTCTGCGCCTTTCACAGTCAGGGGAAAAGATGCCATAACGCTGCCTTTAGTTCAGTTTTTGATGAAGTTCCTGGAGCGAATATACCGCCAGATCCTGGTCGTACTGCATGCCCATACAGGCCGCCTGCGCACCCGCCAGCGTGGTGAAATACACCACTCGCCGCGCCAGCGCTTCGGCGCGAATGGCATACGAATCCTTGACGGCTTTTTTGTCTTCGACGACGTTGATAATCAGATTAATATCGCCGTTTTTAATCATGTCAACGATATGCGGTCGGCCTTCTTTGACCTTGTTCACTACCACCACCGGAATGCCCGCCGCCTCGATTGCCAGCGCAGTCCCGCGTGTGGCCACCAGGTTAAAACCGAGATCGCGCAGGCTCTGCGCCACTTCGACTACCGCGCCGCGATCGCCTGACCGCACGCTGACAAACGCGCGCCCGCCTTTGGCCGGCAATTCAGAACTCGCTGCCAGTTGCGATTTGACGAAAGCTTCGCCAAACGTTGCGCCTACGCCCATAACCTCGCCAGTGGATTTCATTTCCGGGCCGAGTATGGTGTCTACGCCAGGGAACTTGCGGAACGGGAAAACCGCTTCTTTCACCGAGAAATACGGCGGGATGATTTCTTTTTCAAACCCCTGCGACTTGAGTGAAATCCCCGCCATGGCGCGTGCCGCAATCTTGGCCAGCGGCGCGCCGATGGCTTTGGACACAAAGGGCACGGTACGCGATGCACGCGGGTTGACTTCGAGCACGTATACGGTATCGCCCTGAATGGCGAATTGTACGTTCATCAGCCCGATGACTTTCAATGCCTGTGCCATTGCCACGGTCTGACGACGCATTTCGTCCTGTATCCCGACCGACAAACTGTACGGCGGCAAGGAGCACGCCGAGTCGCCAGAATGCACGCCGGCCTGTTCGATGTGCTGCATGATGCCGCCGATGACGACCTGCTCGCCATCGGACAGCGCATCGACGTCGACTTCAATCGCATCGTCCAAAAAACGATCCAGCAACACCGGCGACTTGTTCGACACCTTGACCGCTTCGGTCATGTAGCGGCGCAGATCGGCCTCTTCGCGCACGATTTCCATCGCCCGCCCGCCCAGCACATAGCTCGGGCGCACTACCAGCGGATAGCCGATTTCCTTGGCGGCCTTGAGCGCCGCTTCGTTGGTGCGCGCGGTGCGATTGGGCGGCTGTTTCAAGCCCAACTGGTGCAGCATTTGCTGGAAGCGTTCGCGGTCTTCCGCTGCGTCGATCATATCGGGGCTGGTGCCGATGATCGGCACGCCGTTGGCTTCCAGATCGCGTGCGAGCTTCAACGGCGTCTGTCCGCCGTATTGCACGATTACCCCGACAGGCTTTTCGATGCGCACGATTTCCAGCACATCCTCCAGCGTCAGCGGCTCGAAATACAGGCGGTCCGAGGTATCGTAATCGGTCGAAACGGTCTCGGGATTGCAGTTGACCATAATGGTCTCGAAGCCATTCTCGCGCAGCGCCAGCGCGGCATGCACGCAGCAGTAATCGAATTCGATACCCTGTCCGATGCGGTTCGGTCCGCCGCCCAGCACCATGATTTTTTTGGCATCGGTAGGCACCGCTTCGCATTCTTCTTCGTACGTCGAATATAGATACGCGGTCTGCGTAGCAAATTCTGCGGCGCAGGTATCCACGCGCTTGTACACAGGATGAATATCCAGCGCGTTGCGGCGGGCGCGCACCGCGTGTTGGTCCGTGCCCAGTAATTTTGCCAGGCGACGATCGGCAAAACCCGCACGCTTCAGTCTCCATATTTCATCGCGGCTCAGGTCGGCCAGCGCACGGCCTGTGAGCGCCTGTTCGGCCTCGATCAATTGCGCAATCTGATCGAGAAACCACGGGTCGATTTTGGATGCGGCAAAGACTTCGGCGAGCGCCATGCCGATGCGAAAGGCGTCACCGACATACCAGATGCGCTCGGGGCCGGGCGACATCAACTCGGCTTCGATTTCGTCGCGGTCGGTAGTTTTCGGATCGAAGCCATCGGCGCCAACTTCCAGTCCGCGCAGGGCTTTTTGCAGCGACTCCTGGAAGGTGCGGCCTATCGCCATCACTTCGCCCACAGACTTCATCTGCGTCGTCAGGCGGTCATCCGCCTGCGGAAATTTTTCAAACGCAAAGCGTGGAATCTTGGTAACCACGTAATCAATCGACGGCTCGAACGAAGCGGGCGTTGCACCACCGGTAATCTCATTCTGCAATTCGTCGAGCGTATAACCGACCGCGAGTTTCGCTGCGACCTTGGCAATCGGAAACCCGGTTGCTTTGGATGCCAGCGCGCTGGAGCGCGACACGCGCGGATTCATTTCGATCACCACCATGCGCCCGTCCTCCGGGTTGATGGCGAACTGCACGTTCGAGCCGCCGGTGTCCACGCCGATCTCGCGCAACACAGCGAGGCTGGCGTTGCGCATGATCTGGTATTCCTTGTCGGTCAGCGTTTGCGCGGGCGCAACGGTGATCGAATCGCCGGTATGCACGCCCATCGGATCAAAGTTTTCGATCGAACAAATGATGATGCAGTTGTCACGGCGGTCACGCACCACTTCCATTTCGTACTCTTTCCAGCCGAGCAGCGACTCCTCGATCAGCAGTTCCTTGGTCGGCGAGGCTTCGAGGCCGCGCTCGCAGATGGCGATAAACTCGTCGCGGTTGTAGGCAATGCCGCCGCCCGATCCGCCCATCGTGAACGATGGGCGGATGATTGAAGGGAAGCCGAGTACCGCCTGCACTTGCAGCGCTTCTTCCAGGCTGTGTGCAATCGAAGATTTGGCAGAACCGAGGCCGATCCGGGTCATCGCCGCCTTGAATTTTTCACGGTCTTCCGCCTTGTCGATGGCCTCTTTCGACGCACCGATCATTTCCACGCCGTATTTTTCCAGCACGCCGTGCTTGGCCAGATCAAGCGCGCAGTTCAACGCAGTCTGCCCGCCCATGGTCGGCAACAGCGCGTCAGGACGCTCTTTTTCGATAATTTTTTCGACTACTTGCCAAGTGATCGGCTCGATATAAGTTGCGTCCGCCATGCCCGGATCGGTCATGATCGTGGCGGGATTGCTGTTCACCAGAATGACGCGATAGCCTTCCTCGCGCAGCGCCTTGCACGCCTGCGCGCCGGAATAGTCGAATTCGCAGGCCTGCCCGATGACGATAGGGCCGGCGCCAATGATGAGAATGCTTTTGAGGTCGGTGCGCTTGGGCATGGTTTATTGCTTTGTGGGCACGCGATCTGCCATCAGTTTGACGAAGCGGTCAAATAAATAACTCACATCGTGCGGGCCGGGGCTGGCTTCGGGATGCCCCTGAAAGCTGAACGCCGGCACATCGGTACGGGTGAAGCCCTGCAGCGAACCGTCAAACAGCGACACATGGGTGGTGCGGAGGTTGGCAGGCAGCGTATCGGGATCGACCGCAAAACCGTGGTTCTGGCTGGTGATGGCGACGCGCCCGCTATCCAGGTCTTTGACCGGATGGTTCGCGCCGTGGTGGCCGAATTTCATTTTCACTGTCCTGGCGCCGGAAGCAAGCGCGAGCAATTGATGGCCAAGGCAAATCCCGAAAGTCGGCACACCCGTTGCCACCAGTTCGGAAATTGCACGAATGGCGTAATCGCATGGCTCCGGATCGCCGGGGCCGTTGGAGAGGAAAATCCCATCCGGTTTGAGCGCCAGCGCTTCGGCGGATGTTGCCGTAGCAGGCAGCACGGTCAAACGGCAACCCCGCTCAGCCAGCATCCGCAGGATATTGCGTTTGACGCCGTAATCAAATGCGACCACATGAAAACGCGCGTCAGTCTGTTGGCCGTAACCGCGTCCCAGCTTCCATTCCGTCTCGCTTGACTCGTAAGCCGTTGGAGAGGTCACCACGCGCGCCAGATCCATCCCGGCCAGCCCGGGGAATGCGCGCGCGGCTTTAAGGGCGAGCGCTTCGTCCACCGCGCCCGCCATGATGCAGCCACTTTGCGCACCCTTCTCGCGCAGGATGCGGGTAAGACGCCGAGTGTCGATGTCGGCGATTCCGACCACGCCTTGCGCTTTCAGATACTCGGGCAGCGAAGTGTGCGCACGGAAATTTGAATGCAGTCGCGGCACATCGCGCACCACCAGACCAGCGGCGTGGATGTGCCCGGCTTCTACGTCTTCAAGGTTGATGCCGACATTGCCAATATGGGGATACGTCAGTGTGACGATCTGGCGCGAATAGGATGGGTCAGTCAGGATTTCCTGGTAGCCGCACATCGCGGTATTGAAAACCACCTCGCCGACCGTGCTGCCGTCAGCGCCAATGGCGTAGCCGTGAAAAACCGAACCGTCAGCAAGAACAAGGATGGCGGGGCTGGGCGCAGACAAGGAATACTCCGATAAAACTGTGGGCGTGGCGCGGGTGACAAAATTCAGGCGAGTCGCTCGCGCAGACCCGCCTGAACTTGAATGCCGCCATTATAGCCGTTTTAGGGGGGCGGCTTCAATGCCAAAATCACCTGATTACCGACGCCGGATGTCCGCAAGGCTTATTGATGAAAACCCAGAATCATCAAGAAGGATTGTTGACGCCAGGCGGCATCAACACCAATCGCCCATCCTGGACAGGTATGCGCTGGCCAGGATTACGATCCATGCGCACCACACCCTGTTTGCCCGACAGTTGGTAGGTTACGTCGTATCCGAGTGTCTTGGTGCTGGTGTCGTAGACCGTTTTACAGCGTGTTTTCATCTCGCTCACCCGGTCAGATTCCTGCATGTTCTCTTGCACTTTATTGCCCGCGTATCCGCCACCCGCCGCACCCGCCACAGTGGCCAGCGTCTTGCCGGTGCCGCCACCGACCTGGTTGCCCAATACGCCACCCAGCACTGCGCCGATGGCGGTTCCGGCAATCCGGTGTTCATCTTTTACCGGTGCCTGATGCGTGACAGCGACATCCCTGCACACTTCACGCGGCGTACGCAGTTTTTCGGTCACTTCTTTTGCGCTTAAAACCTCTGCGTAATCCGGCCCTTTCATCGCTTTATACCCGGCATACCCGCCTACAGCCGTCACCGCGACCGCACCTGCCACGATTCCGACCAACATTGATTTATCCATGACTATTCCTTTCGTTATTCAAAACGATCATTATTCAAAGCGACCCAGGTCGCAGCAGTGCGACCCAATAGTAACCCATTGGTTCTATCATGCGTGCTGAGCTTGCCGCCCGTATTGACGCAGCAATCAAAAGGCCGCATTGCCATTCAGCACGAACCTGAATGACAATGCAGGAAGTCCAGCAATTGCAGCATCCGTTTTTTATCGATTCAGCCGCGTCAGGAGAACCCCATGCCCTATTCAGAACAAACCGTCACAGCGATGCGCCCTTGGTCGGATCGAACCTTCAGCCTGACCCTCACCCGCCCGGCAGATTTTAATTTTGCCAACGGCGAATTTGTCACTATCGGCCTCAAATCCGAGGGCAAGCTCATCGCGCGGGCGTATTCCATCGTCTCGACGCAGGATGACGATCACCTGGAATTTCTCAGCATCCACGTACCGGACGGCCCCCTCACCAGCCGTCTGTCCAAAATCCAGCCGGGCGATTCAGTCTGGGTCAACAGCAAAGCCACCGGCTCGCTGACGCTCGCGCATGTGCTGCCCGGACGCAATCTGTATCTGCTGGCGACCGGCACTGGCCTCGCCCCTTTTATCAGCCTGATCCGCGACCCCGCAACCTATCAGGCACATGCGCGCGTCATCCTGGTTCATACCGTGCGAACCGTGCCCGAACTGGTTTACCGCGATGAAATCGAATCCCGCGCCGACGACACCCTGCGCTATGTGCCAACAGTTACGCGCGAACCGTTCAGCCACAACCAGCGTTGCTCGGATCTGTTTATCTCTGGCAATCTAAGTAAAGAACTGGGCCTGCCTGCCGCCGACCCCGAACATGATCGCGTGCTGATCTGCGGCAATCCCGACATGAATCGCCAGATGAGCCGCCACCTCAAGGAAAACGGCTGGACCATGACTAACCACAAAGGCGTGGGTAATTTCAGTGTGGAGGCCGCGTTTGTGATCCATCACGACTGAAGCTATTCCCAGTCACCGATGCGCGTCCATTTCTCATTGTCATCACGGCTGTACAGCGATCCGTTTTCGCCAAATACCTGCTTGCCCGAGTTCTCAGCCATAAATTTTGCATCATCCTCGCGCGGGGCTTTGATTGGGTTGCCCGACAGAGCATTACCCAGCAAAGCGGTCAATTCTGGATAGCTCACCAGCGACGGTATTTGCGCCCTGGAAGTATTGTTATAGCCAATCAACTTGATGCCTGCCGGTACCAGGGTGACATCCGGCGCAGGCGTATCCCTCAAACCGTCAAGATGGTAGGCGTTGCCGGTAAGCGCTGCGCCGTGCTCGCCCACGATGACCACGATGGCTTTTTTACCGGACGCTTCCATGTCGTTGAACAGATGAAGCAAGCCATCCAGCAGGCGCTTTACCCGTATCGGGTAGCTTTCCACACTGCTGATCTTGCTTTGCCGCCCGTCAAGGGTGTTGCCGTCGTGCAGGGAGATGGTGTTGTAGTAAGTGGCATGAGAGTCCGGCATGGATGACCGCTCCGCCCACCACTTTTTCAGTATGACTTCGTCATCCATGATGGCTGAGCCGGTAAACCCGTGATATAGAACTGGCGCGGAATAGTGGGCGACGCTATTGGAAAAACGCCCTAGCTGGATAGTTTCTTTAAGAAAATCGCTGTACTGGCCATCATGGTTCATAAAAATGTCGGTCTTGAACCCGGCATCTGCAAGCTGTTGCCCCAGGTAACACGAGGGTGCGGCATCGGTATAAAGATCGTCGTGTCGTGGATGGCCGCATGTCCCACGCAGCAAGCGCAAGGCCGCCGGGTTGCTATAACTCGTGCCCGAATTGAATCGGGGCATGAGTACATCGAGCTTCCCCCATAGCGGATGTTTGTCCAGGCCAAATCGCTTCAGGTCGGCCCAGCCCAGCGAACACACTTGAACAATCAGCACATCCTGCTTGCCTTCCTGCTTCTTGCCGAACATGACCTGCCTGCCCGCCTCGGATTGATAATAGTCTTCAACATCGCGTGCGATATCGGCAGTGCTATCTGAATCCCGGCCATCGGCCTGACTGCCGGTTAACCAGGCAGTAGCACCCAGCATCAACAAGGCAAAAATGCTCATGCGCAGCTTGGTGCTGGCCAGCCAATAAACCGCCAGGCTGCCCGCCAGCCACAAGAGCCATTTGCCACCATCCACCCGGTGGAATAATTCGATCCAGTAACCCGCGCTAAAGCCAGACAATGCCTTGATTTTATCAACCAGCACCGGCAATGAAGGCCAGTCGGCTTGCCAATAAACCAGCGCGATGGCCGCAACAACGCTGACAAACAGGCGCAGCCGCGACGGCCATCCGGCGAGTTTTGGAAATTGCAGAATCGCCAGTGCAAACATCCAAACAGGATGAAGCGTGAGCCACCCTGCCAGGGACAGGAGCGCGGACACAATAAAATACAGCGACCACCAGGGGTTCATGACTGGCGCGCTTTCAGTGCATGCCACATCTTGCCGTAGCCGCCGAAGCCCAGCTTGAGAACTTCGCCAAGCGACGACAACAATTTGTCCTCTGTATAGCCCTGGCGCCAAGCTTCCCATATCCCCGGTCGAATAAATGTACAGGCCAGCAGGGCACGTTCCCGCTCGATAGACAGATCGTCGAAGGTGACCCCGACGTAATTGGGTCGGACGGTTGCCAGCCTGCAAGAAAATGTTTGTTCATTTCCAGATAAATCGGTCAGCGTCACCATGGCTCGGGTGTTTTCTTCAATTTTCTGAACGTTTGTGAAACGCAGGCCCAACCCGCCCATGGAAAAGTCTTCAGCTGTGCATGGCAGAGTCTGGTTTCCAATGTGGATTTTTGCCGGCTGCTCGAAATTGACCCGGTGCGTGGAGCGCACCTGGCGCGCCTCAGCGGCCACGCCTAGCGCCAGCCCTAGCATCGTCGCGTTAAACAGCGCCCAACCGAGATTGATGAGTACCGTATCGGTTTCAAACGTGTTCAACCAGAAAAGCCGGGCGATACCGATGCCTACGCCTGCCAGATTAAGCAGTGCAAGAACCAAGTAAGGCTTGGAAATTCCCCAGTCATACCACTGTTGCCCCTGCACCCCGCCTTTGGCGGTGACATTGAATTTTCCAAGCGAGGGGTAAAGCAAGGCGAGCGTGGTGGGAATAAGAATGTAGTAAGCCAGCACGGATTCGTACGCGCCCGACCAGAACGAGTGCCGGTGGTTTCCCTGCAAACGGTCGTTTGCCAGGCTGGAATGCCAAAGCGACGGAATGGCATACAGCAGCAACATCACCAGGCTGGTGTAGATGACATGGCGCTCGAATAGCAGATAGGCCAGCGGCATAATCAGAAAAATAAGCCGGGGCAAGCCGTGCATGAAATGAAGCATGGCGTTGCTGTAGCAAAACCGTTGTGCAAGGGACAGTCCCTTGCCGAGAAACGGATTGTCGATCCTGAAAATTTGTATCATGCCGCGCGCCCAGCGTATGCGCTGGCCGATGTGCGCGGAGAGCGAGTCGGTCGCCAGGCCGGCTGCAAGTGCAATATTGAGATAGGCGGATTCGTAGCCTTTACGATGCAGCTTGAGCGCCGTGTGCGCATCCTCGGTGACAGTTTCGGTCGCAATTCCTCCGATCTCTTCTAACGGCTTGCGCCGCAATACCGCGCACGAGCCGCAAAAGAACGATGAATTCCATAAATCATTACCGGCCTGAATCACGCCGTAAAACAGCGTGCCTTCGTTGGGCGTGTTGCGAAACCCGCCCAGATTTTTCTCGAAGGGATCGGCTGAAAAAAAGTGATGCGGCGTTTGCACCAGCGCGCAGTTTTTGTTTTTAAGGAACAGCCCCACAGTTGCGGTCAGAAAGTTTCTGGACGGAATATGGTCACTGTCGAAAATGGCAACCAGCTCGCCACTGGAGACTTTCAAGGCCTTGTTGAGGTTGCCTGCTTTGGCGTGTTTGTTGTCGGCACGGGTCAGGTAGGTAACGCCAGCCTGTTCTGCAAAGCGGCGGAATTCGTCGCGCCGACCGTCGTCCAGAAGGTAAACGCGAAGTTTGTCGACGGGCCAGTCCAGCGTTTGCGCAGCGAGTATCGTATGTCTGACCAGTGAAAGCGGCTCGTTATAGGTGGGGATAAAAACATCCACCGAGGGCCATTCGGACCTATTTTTCGGCAGGTCAACCGAACCTCGTTTGAGCGGGCTGATAGTCTGGAGAAAACCCAGGACAAGCACAATCCACACGTAGATTTCAGCGCCCACCAGCAACATGCCGAAGAAAGCATCCAGATAATTATCAAATTGCAGGGTGTAGGTGATGCGCCACCATAAATAGCGTACGGTCGAAGCGACCGCCAGCCCGATCAAGGCGGTTGTGGCCATACTGGATTCGGACTTGCGCAGCCACAGTGCAAAGAGGCAGGTTGCCAGCAGGAACAGAGTTTGATTGCGGCTGTCCATGGGCGTGGTGATGCTGATCGCCAGGACAAGAAGAATGGAAGCAACAATGACAGCGGTCGCGCTCAGTGATTCAACATGATCCTCAACATGCGCGGAGCCCGGCACCCAATGGAAACTGGGCAGGCGCAATGGAATCTTGAACGATGGCAAAGCAAATGCAGGTAATGACCACGTCCGGGGGCGTTTGACCGGGCGAGTGGCGGGACGCACGAACATCCGCCACAGCCACAACCCGAGTGAGCCAGGATGTTCGACACCGAGCCGGTTTGCCGACCAGAAAAAAAGTTGGGTGAACATGCTATTCCTTGAAGTAGCTGTCACGCGGGTAGGTAGCGCGCCAACGCAACCGGTCCGGATTGTCGTAACGGACATACAGCATCACGGTCGTGGGTTCGTAAAAAGAAGAACGCTCATGCTCGGCGCGCGCACCCAGCGCCAGCGTGTCGGTGATCCGGTATTCCCAGGTTGCCGAGAGATAGCTGCCGCCGCCGTGGCTGGATGAACCTTTAAATACACTGCCGGTTTGCGTAAGCGGAAATTCCGCCACGTCGTTTGTTTGCTTGTAGCCATATGAAACACCGCCCGCAATGCGGTAACTGTGCCTGCCGGATTCGCCAATCAGCTCCAGCGGAAAATCCAGGCTGGTGTATTTTTGCGGGCTGTAATAGCCGCCATGGCCAAACCGGTAGTAGTTCGTGTTGTCTGAGTAGCGCCAATGCGTAAGCGACACGCCGACCTTGAGATTGATGTTGTCATCCAGTTTGAAGCGGTAGTTGGTTTTTGCCGACAGATCCAGTTTCTGATTGTTGAGAATGTCGTCGCCGTTAATGCGATAGAACGCGGCTTTTGCGTTTACGCCCCAAGCGTTAATCCGGGTGTCATAGGCCAGCTTCAGTCCAGTCGCTTTGGCACCGCCCCACGTCTGTCCAGTTTGCGGATCACGCGCGCCGGCAAAAGACAAAATGGACTCCGCCAGCGGACGGCGGCTGACTTCAGCTGACAGCTCGGTGTCCGCGATAAGCCATTGCTTGCGAACCCCGAATACGGGGTAGCTGATAGCAAAGCCGGAAGGCGTGTGACCAAAGTCAAAGCGCCAGCCTGCTGTTTCATAGGCCAAGCCAAATCCAACCCCTTGAGCTGCCAGCGTCCAGGGCGGCGTGCTGGCATTGGCGGTGCCAAACGCCTGGCCACCTTGGGCAGCGCCGCCGTCCATGTCCCAGTTCTCCAGCCAGAACTGGGTTTTGGAAGATGCCGTATCCCGCTCAAGATGGGCAAGGTCTACGCTCTGGTTCAAATCCGACACACCCGGCGTACCCGGGTTATTCAACCATTTCCGCGAAAGCTGCCAGGCCCAATTAGCTGGCGGATCATTCGGCGCAGGCTTCGGCTTGTCTTGATCGGATAAGGGCACGGTGTTGCGCGACTCATCACGTTCGGGGAAGACAGGCAGCGCAGTCCGACCCGCCTCCGCGACCAGGCTTGCGGCGGGTTCGAGGGATTCAGCCCCAGGCTGTTCCGGCGCGCCCAACTCGTAACTCATGGCTAACATCATTCCGCTAGAGCGGCTTGTTATTTTAGGGGATTCATGGGCTGCCGAAAGGGTGGGCGAGACAGCTTCATCCGGGCGGCGTACCGGCTTTCGGATGACAACGTCCGCCACTTTGGATGGAGATGCTGCCGGGGCTGTCGTATTTCTGTACCCGGCATAGCGCGGGTCGCTGGTGTAGCGGTTAGCCAGCGCCTGAAGCTGAAATAATGCGTCTCTGTTTCCGAAACGATTCCTGAGCGGGAGAATCTCCAGCGCAAGGTGTCCCTGCGGTATGCCGGGGATCAGTGTGTTCCACATCGCCAGAGCCTGTTCAGATCGGTTATTTCGGCTCAACAGCCGTGCCTGCTTGATTTCGCGGCCATGAAATTTGAACAGTTCAAAAGACTCGCTCGCGGCAAGATAACGATTCCTGTCTCCCGCCGCAGCAAGGCGTTGTAAGTATTGCGCTGCGCTTTCGGGCCGTCCGCTTTCGGTCTCGATCTCGACCAGCCGCTGCAAAACGACGGGATTGGCCGGCTCGATATGCAGCGCTTTGAGCAGCACGCCCCGGCTTAGATCAACACGGTTTTTCTCCTGCCATAGCCAGGACTGGTCGATCAGACCGACAACCTGAGCGGCAGCGAATGGATTGCAGCGCCCGTTTTCGGAAGCAGGATAATTGCAATCCACAGGCAAACCCGGCGCAGCCGCAAAGCTCAGCGATGCACCGCCATAACACGATGCCAGCATGGATACGAGGGTGAGCAGTTTCATGCGGTGGCCGCTGAAAATTCACGGGAAAGGCCGGCTTCTGCGCGTGCAGCCCGGCTGTAAAAATAAGGGTTTTCCGCTGCAATCGCAGCCATGCCGCAGCGCATAGAGTGCGGATTTGTTTTTATGAAAACAGATTCAACTTTCATATCATTCCCTAATATCGCGAGGCATATGAGCCACAACGTCTTTTTGAAGAGCAGCAAATTTCGCACCAGAAATGACTTTGTCCCGATGCCCCGGCTCCTTGCTTGAATATTCAGTAGCTGATTGTTCAGTAGACACCATTCCATAGCGAAGAAAATTCACCATGGTGAAAAAGCCCGATTTTTTGACAACATCGACGTTAACTCGACGCAGCGCAAGCCCCGGTTTCGATTCATCGCGCACAAAATCAGTCCGCAGAAGAGTCCTTGGCCGCAACGGCGCATTCCCGCAGAAGAAGGCATGTGTATTACAAGCATGTTTTTTTCCCCGCCCAGGCAGGGATCAGTTCGCCCGATGTGCCGATGGCATAGGTGGTTTGATAACCTGTGCCAAAGAGGGACAGGGCTTGTGCGTAATAGCCCGTTCCACCCGGCACAGCTGGTGAGCCGATTTTCCTGCCCTGTTTTTTCAAGACAGGGCCAAGCGCGGCCTGAAAGCCAACCGACCCGATTCCCTCCGCGTGCAAGCTCAACGGATCGACCGATTCAGGAACATGACCCAAGCGATCTGCAAGTTGGAAAAAGGGTTGGATACGAGCCGTAATCGCCTGGCCTTGGGCGCTGTGATCCATCCCTGCCCATAAATAAGTACGGATAGCATCATGGGATCCCTTGGTCTGGCCATATATGCCTTGATTCCCGTACAACACCCAGTCCGGTTCAATTCCGTTGGGTGCGGCCATGACCAGAAGCCGATAGCTCGATTCCAGAATTTTTTTCCATTCGGGAGATTGGAGTGCGGCTAATCTGCGCAGTGCAAAAGCGGGGTAATAACTAGGGTTCAATTTCCAGGGTAGGTCTGAGAAACCGGTTTTTCCAGGCAAAACAAGCAAACCCAGCCCCGGGAGAAAACGGGTTTCATCACGCAGAATATTGTGCGCGACCGATTTTGACAGCGCCGCGTGACTAGGCTTGTGCCATAGCCTGGACGACTCGCCCAGAACATACGCAAGCAACAGATCGGCATCGCTGGCCGAGTTATCGTCCAGTACGCGCCAGGTTCCGTCCTCGTGCCGCCCCCACGACCACGCGGGCAAGCGCTCATTCAGCTTGCCTTCAGCCAGGTGGGCTTGGGTCCAGTGGAGGATCGTTTCGAATAGCTCGGGATCATTTGCAACCAATGCGAAAAACAGGCTATAGACCTGTCCCTCGGAGTGGGAGCGGGAGGCCGCATCAGTGGAAACCCGTCCCGCCGGGCTTAAGTAATCCTGTTTGAACGCGTCCCATTGATGCTGCCATTGCTGGCATTCACTCTTTGCCTGCGCGGGGCTGGAAACCGCCAAGACCCCCACGAACAGGATCAAGGCTGTACCTGTCTTCACGTGTTCCCTAAGCGCTTCTCCGCCACAGACCTGAGCTTGCGGGACAGCCATGCGCCAAAGACCATCACGGCTAGTAAAGTCAGTAGCGCAAGTGCGAGGGGATGATCCGAAAACCATATCCGCACGGGTAACCACCAGGGGAGATCACCTACAGTGTAAGTAGGCTGGGTGCGGTAAGACACCAAGCCTTTGGCACTGAGTATGGTCGTATCTCCGGCGAAACGCTGTGCGTCAGAAGGATTAGCGAGAAGCGCCAGAAATTCCGCATATTCCTTGCCGTCTTTCCAGGTGGCAGCCACCACGCTTTTTCCTGATTTGAGCGGAGACTCAAACCCGACCAGCATCGCCATCGCGCCAGCGGTCGATGGGCGAATATTGCCCGCCACAGGAAGCGCAACGGGTTGTAATTTCATCTCACCTGCCAGATTGTCATCCAATACCGCAGCCTTGCCATACCAGCTTCTCACCAGCGGCAGTCTGTTTGAATTTCCAACCAGAACAAGATTGCGGTCGCTGACCGTTTCAATATCGTGTGCAGGAAGCATGCGCACGTTTGTTCCCGGATATCCGGTGGCCGCGCCCAATTTTGCAAGCAGCACAAATGCCGCTTTCAGATCATCCGTTTGAGGCGCATCCGGGAGCACAAAAGCGGTATCCGCCAAATCGGCCAGGCGGGTGTAGGGATAGCCGCTTGCGGCAAAGCGCTTTAAGTCAGGCAGCTTGGCATGGTGGTAAAAACCGGAAATATCCAGTGTGGATGTCGGGTCGATTGCCGCACGGAATGAACCCGGACGGCCCGCGCACTCGCCGAGGGCATAGTTGGTATTGAACTGGAACGATAAGGCATTCTTCGATCCGAGTTGAAAAGATGGGACATCGACTTCTCCGCCATCATGATTTTTCTTCTTGCCGAAAAAGGGAAGCAGCGCTTTCCAGGTGCCGCCCGTTGTTGCATCCGCAGAAAGATTAAAGGATTGGGTGAACTGGTTATTGACGCTGAAATTCAGCGCAGAGTTGTCCTGTTTGGCAGGCGGGGTATATCTGAACTTGAGATCAACCGGCAAGCCCCTGTTGTGCCAGATGAACAAATCGGGCGGCAATTGAACGGACACCTTGATTTCCTTGGCGCCAATCCCCTGAGCCTGTAGCTGCGCCGGGTCTGTGATCAAATCCTTGAACGCGACCGGACCGTCGGGTGAAAGCCACCGTGGCGCATCGTAAGGTTTGCGCGCTGCAAGCGGTTTGAAATTTGAGATCACCGTCACATCACGCGACCAGGCACTGCGTCCGCCCACCAGGGCGCGGGCGGCAATGTTGAGTTCTTCTGGCGTTCTACCTGTCACCAGAAGGATTTTTCCAGTCGTGCTTCCCGGGAGATCCATCAAGGCGAGGGTGGGGCCGGTCAGCGGGTGCGACCACCGTAAAAATTTTGGCAAACTGCCGGGGAGTGCAATAACGACCGTGTGGCTGGAAGGCAATTCATCCTGATAAACATTGAAACTGGTTTTGCGATAGTCGGCCATGGCACCGAACCAGCTTGCGATGATGCCCGCGCTTCGCCATTCCGGCCAGGAGGCTAAACGGCCAAACGCCATGTTAAACGCGACCGGCCCATTGTCCTTGATGTCAAAAAACGGCAGGGGCAAATTGGCCAGCTCATTGCTCAGTTTTATGGGTGTTTCATCAATATCCAGTCTCGAATCGTTGGAAATGGATACCCAGAGAGAAGAATGCGTCGGGTCTTCGCAATGGGTTGTGTAGTGTCCAACCAGCTGGAGCTTGATCGAGTTGTAATCGACGAACAAACGGGGATCAAGCACGATATCCTGGGTGACAGTACCGCTTCCCCCTTTCGGAATCGGTATCACGCCGACAGGCTCGTCGTTGACCTGAATTTTGATGTGCGAGTATTCAGGAATGAGCGCGGGCGAATAATTGAAACTCAAATGCAACTTCACCCCGCTGATCATCCGGTCAGTCCGGATAGAAACCGGGATTCCAACCACGCCACCGTCCCCGGTGAGGCTGATGTCGCGATAACCGACCAGGTCTTTTATCAGATAGCTTGCCGCCCAGGACGGGCTCGACAACGATAATGAAAACAGAAGGAACGTGTTTAACAGGGTTTTATTATTCATATGCCGCTTTCAGTCAGCTCCCGCTCCAAGAGGGAACAGGCAGCACGAAATAAAGCAAAGCCCGTGCCCGATCCGGGCGCATTTTACATCCGCCTATTTAAAAACCAAGGCCACGCATAGAGTTTTACATTTGTACAAGCATCCATGCTTTTAATCCGCGCCCCATTTCACCCGCCGGATGCGCTTTTCGCGGCGCAGCCGTGTCGCGTCGCTGGCCGATAGCGGTGCGCGGCTCTTGCCCTCGAACGGATTGCTGCCGCCCTTGATCTGGATACGCAAAGGCGTGCCGTGCAGGTCAAAGGCTTTGCGAAAGGTGTTTTCCAGATAACGTTTGTAGTCCGCGTGCAGGCCTTCGAGCGCGTTGCCGTGCAGAATGATGACGGGCGGATTTTTCCCACCCTGATGGGCGTAGCGCGGTTTGGGACGGTGCAGTCCGCTTTTGGGCGGCGCGTGTTGCTCGACAGCGGCGATCAATACGCGAGTGAGTTTGGGTGTCGGCAAATTGACGAACGCGGCGGCGTGGGCGGCCTCGACATCTTTCAACAGCGCTTCCAGTCCCTTGCCCTTGAGCGCGGAAATATAGTGAAAACGGGCAAAGTCCAGAAACTGGAGTTTGCGCCCGATGTCGCGTTTGACGTTGTCGCGCTGCTCTTGATTAAGGCCATCCCATTTATTGATCGCCACCACCAGCGCGCGCCCGGTTTCCAGAACGAATCCGGCTAAATGCGCGTCCTGTTCGGAAATGTTTTCCTGCGCATCGAGCACGATGACGACGACATTGGCGTCTTCCACCGCTTGCAAGGTTTTGATCACCGAAAATTTTTCGACCGTCTCGAATACCTTGCCGCGTTTGCGCACGCCAGCAGTATCGATCAGCGTATAGGGTTTGCCGTCGCGCTCAAAATCAACATAGATCGAATCGCGCGTGGTGCCGGGCTGATCAAAAGCGATCACGCGCTCCTCTCCGATCAAGGCATTGACCAGCGTGGACTTGCCGACGTTGGGACGACCGACGATGGCGATTTTAGGGATGCCGAAGTCGTCGCGCGTTTCCTCCACGTCAGAAAACGGGGTGAGCGCTTCGCCAAGGAGATCGCTGATGCCGTCGCCATGCGCACCCGATATCGCCAGCGGATCGCCTAGGCCCAGTTCAAAAAATTCGGCGGTGACGACGGCCCGATTCATCCCCTCGGTTTTATTCACGGCGAGAAAAATCGGGCAGCTTGCGCGACGCAGCCTTTCGGCAATGACCTTGTCCTGCGGGGTTAACCCGCCGCGTCCGTCTACCAGAAAAATCACCGCATCGGCTTCATCGATGGCTTGCAGGGTCTGCCGCGCCATCTCGGCCATGATGCCGTCTTTGGCGACAGGCTCCAGGCCGCCGGTATCGACTACCAGATAGGGTTTGTCGCCGAGTCGTCCTCGACCGTAATGGCGATCCCGCGTCATGCCCGGCAAATCGTGAACGAGCGCATCCCGCGTGCCGGTGAGGCGGTTGAAAAGCGTGGACTTGCCGACATTAGGTCGGCCGACCAGAACCAGGGTGGGGAGCATGTGTTATCCAGTTACACCAACCAGCAGCGATTCAGGAAATCGCCGCCGACAAAAAATTATTTCAGCTTGAACGCCATCACGCTGCCTTTCACCGTTTGCACGGCAAAGCCAGGGCCTATATCGACAGGCGCGCTGGCAGCGGCACTGTCCAGCTGCGCACGACCAACAAACGAACCGTCTTCAACCGACAAAAGATGGACGTAGCCCTGGCCATCAGCCACAGCAATCATCGTGCCGAGCGCCAGTGGCGCAGTCACTTTGCGGCGCGAGAGTTTGTCCTGCCGCCATCCCGCACGGCCAGACTCTTTATCGTAGGCGGTGATCACATCCTTATCGTCAGTGACATAAAGGTTTTTGTCGTCCATCGCCAGACCGCTATTGGAGGACGTATCACGCGCCCACAACAGCGAGCCTGTTTTCAGATCGAAACACGCCACCCGGCCCTGAAACGCCACAGCACAGACGCGTTTGTCATCCGCCACTGGATTGCCCATCACATCGGCCACACGTTCAAGTTCGGTCGCGCCGTGTGGCAGTGCCACGGTTGATTCCCATAACTGGGCGCCGTTAGCCGCGTTGATTGCCACCAGTTTTCCGCCCGGGAACCCGGCAAACACCACGCCGTCGCGCGCCAGCAAACCGCCGGATCCACGCAGACTGAGCGCTGGCAGGTTACGGCTATACAACCATTTTCGGCTGCCATCGCCAGCAGCCAATCCGTGCATGCGGCCATCACCGGTACGTGCCACCACCACGTCGCCTACCGTCAATAATTGCCCGGTCACTTCGCTCGACAATTGTATTTTCCAGCGCAGCTGGCCGTTAGCGGCATCCAGCGCGAGCAGCTCGCCCTTGCCGCTACCCGCCAGCGCCATGCCCTGCCCTGCTCCTGCGCCTGCTGACAAGCGCGTGCCTGCGTCATATTTCCAGATCTCGGATCCGTTTTGCAGATTAAGCCGAAGCATTTTTCCGCTCGACGCGGCAAAGATTGCATCGGCATCCACAGCGGGACTGAAAACGCGCCCGTCGGTTTCCCCTGCGTTGGCTTTCCATGCTTCGGTCAACGCGACCATTGGCTTGAAATCGACCAGCGCGGCGGGTTTGGCCGCTTCTTTCGCAGCATTCGAACCAAACCAGCCACCCACGGTATCGCTCACGCTGCCGCCCATGGACTTGACCGTACTACATCCAGCCAGACTCGCAGCCAGCGCCGCAGTCGCGGCCATGGAAATCAAGCGGCGCTTCATTTAGTCGGCCCTCCCAAGCCGTCCAGCTTCAACTCAACAACAGCGCGATACGGATTCTCCGCCACCATTTTGTTGAATGCCGCCTGATACGCGCTTCGCGCCTCGACATTTTTACCCTGGGCAAACAACACATCGCCTTTCAGGTCATCGAAGCGAAAACCAAATGCGTCACTGTGCGGACTGTCGAGTTGCTTCATCGCGCTGTCGAGTTGCTTTTCGTCCAGAAAAATACCGGCCAGACGCAGACGCGCCAGATCCTTCAAGGCCACTTCCTTGCTGTTTGCGATCACCCATTCCAGCTGTGCCTGCGCGCTCCTGACATCCTTGTTACCGTAATTGAGCTTGCCCAACAGCAGCGCTGCGCGCGGGGCGTAAGCGGTGCGCGGATATTTGTCGATGAGCACCGCGCCCACATCGCGCGCGGTCCCGGCATCACCTGCCTGCAAAGATTGGGTGAGCTTGCCAAACACGGCAGCGGCTTCCATACGATCCGTCTCGGCCTGATGCTGCCAGTATCGCCATCCGGCGGCAGCCGCCATCACAATGGCTGCGCCCAGCAGGGTCAGACTCCCCCAGCGTTTCCACCACGCCTTGAGTTCGTCAAGTTGTTCCTGTTCTTCCAGATCGTATGTCGCCATGTCTTTATGCCTTTTTCAAAAAAATCATTGCCTGCGCGAGATCAACGCGGACTTGCTCCGCCGTATCGCGCAGGGGTTTTAATGTGAGTTGTTGTGCGGCTGCCTCATCATCACCCAGAATCACCGCGTAGCGCGCATGGCTGGCATCGGCTTTTTTCATCTGCGATTTGAAGCTGCCGCCGCCGCAATGCAGCACCACCGCCAGCCCGTCCGCACGCAAGCGCATCGCCACCTGCCATGCCCAGTTCTGCGCGGCCTCGCCAGCATGGACAATATACACATCCGGTACTGCGGTCGCGAGCGCTGTGCCGCCCGCTTCCACCAGCGCCAGCAAACGCTCGATCCCCATCGCAAATCCAGCGGCGGGCGCAGGCTTGCCGCCCAGTTGCCCGATCAGACCATCATAGCGCCCGCCCGCACACACCGTACCTTGCGCGCCCAACTGGCCGGTCACCCATTCGAACACGGTGCGATTGTAATAGTCGAGCCCGCGCACCAGACGCGGGTTGATTTCAAACGCGATGTTGTGCGCGCGCAAAATTGCCTGCACAGCTTCGAAATGCGTTCGCGCATCGGCATCAAGCTCATCCATCAACTTCGGTGCCGCGTCATTCAGACTTTGCATCGCCGGGTTTTTGCTGTCCAGAATCCGCAGCGGATTGGTATGCAGGCGACGCGTGGAATCTTCATCCAGCTGGCCAGCATGCGCTTCAAAATACGCGATCAGCCGGGCGCGATGACGTTGCCGCGACTCGACGTCACCCAGCGTATTGAGTTGCAACGTCGGTGCAATGCCCAGCGCGCGCCACAGAGCGGCGCACATCACGATCAGCTCGGCATCGACATCCGGCCCGGCAAACCCCAGCGCTTCAACGCCGACTTGATGGAACTGCCGATAGCGGCCTTTCTGCGGACGTTCGTGGCGAAACATCGGGCCGCTGTACCACAGCCGCTTGCCGCCGTCGTACAGCAAATTATGCTGAACCACCGCACGCACGCACGAGGCCGTTCCTTCCGGGCGCAGCGTCAGCGATTCACCATTCAACTCATCGACAAAGGTATACATTTCTTTCTCGACGATGTCGGTCACTTCGCCAATTGCGCGTTTGAACAGACCGGTCTGTTCCAGGATCGGCGTGCGGATTTCACGATAGCCGTAACGCCGCAGCCAGTCGCGCACGATCGCCTCGAAACTGCTCCAGGTAGCGGTCGCATCCGGCAGAAAATCGTTCATGCCACGCACGGATTGAATCTTGTTGCTCATTTAAAAAATCTCACCACAGAGACACGGAGACACAGAAAAAACCCAACTTCCCTGCTGATCGTTTTCTCTGTGTCTCCGTGCCTCTGTGGTTAATGGTTTTGACTCAGCGCACGCCATAACGCGTGCGCACATAGTCTTCAACAATCGCCTGAAACTCTGCGGCGATGCGTACGCCTTTCAGCGTGACGGTTTTTTCACCATCGACATAGACCGGCGCGACGGGGACTTCGCCCGTTCCAGGCAGCGAGATACCAATATTGGCATGTCTGGATTCGCCGGGACCGTTAACTACACAGCCCATCACCGCAACCTGCATGGCCTCGACACCGGGATAGCTCGCACGCCACAGCGGCATCTGTTCGCGCAAATACGTTTCGATGTCGGCAGCCAGTTCCTGAAACACCGTTGACGTGGTGCGTCCGCATCCAGGACAGGCGATGACTTGCGGGGTGAAGGCGCGCAAACCCAACGCCTGCAAAATCTCCTGCGCCACCTGGACTTCTTTGGTGCGCGCACCGCCCGGTTCGGGCGTGAGCGAAATACGGATCGTGTCGCCGATGCCTTCCTGCAATAACACCGACAACGCAGCAGTCGAGGCAACGATTCCTTTGGAACCCATACCCGCTTCGGTCAAGCCCAAATGCAGCGGATAGTCGCACTGCGCGGCCAGCTCGCGGTACACCGCAATCAAATCCTGAACCCGGCTCATCTTGCACGACAGGATGATTTTATTGCCACCCAATCCGAGTGCTTCGGCCTTGTGCGCCGATTCAAGTGCGGACGCAATCAACGCGCGGCGCATCACCACATCGGCCTCGGCCGGCTGCGCAGATTGCGCATTCTCATCCATCATGCGCGCCGCCAGCACCTGATCCAGACTGCCCCAATTGACCCCGATACGCACCGGTTTATCGTATTTGCATGCGGCTTCGATCAGCGTGGCGAACTGTTCGTCGCGTTTTTCGCCGCGCCCGATGTTGCCCGGATTGATACGCAGCTTGCCCAGCGCTTCGGCGCATTCCGGCACCTGGGTCAACAGCTTGTGGCCATTGAAATGAAAGTCGCCAATCAGCGGCACAGCACAGCCAAACACGTCGAGACGCTCGCGAATACGCGGTACGGCTGCGGCCGCCTCGACCGTATTGACCGTGATCCGCACCAGCTCCGAACCCGCCTCGGCCAATGCCTGTACCTGACGCACCGTGGCGGCAATGTCAGCGGTATCGGTATTGGTCATCGACTGCACAACGACAGGCGCATCACCGCCCACCAGAACCGAACCGATCTGAACCTGTCGGCTGGCGCGACGCAAAACAGGACTGTTTGAAATCGAGGTTGGCATCATCCTAGAGACCGTAGTTGGACGCGCCCGATGGTGCGTTCAGGCGAGTGGCTGGTGCGAAGCGATGACGCGGCCTACCGGAGCAGGCAAGGAGGAGCGACAAAACCAGACGCTTGACTGGACGTGCCAGCGGACGCGTAGCGCTCCCACCCATAGGGTGAAATTGTTTAGCGAGGAAAAATTTAGCGTTCATGCAGTATTCCAAAAAGAAGGGAACGGCCAACTGCGGTTTCCCGGGAGGCACTGATTAATTCGATTTCGTCGTTTCCGCGCAAGCGGAAACCCAGTCAAATCAAGGCACTGGATTCCCGCATTCGCGGGAATGACGAATTAATCAGCGCTTCCCTAGGATTACTCTTCCAGACTAAAGCGCGCGACCTTGATTTCGATAAACGGCGCGAGATCAAGCGGGCGGCCATTGTAGGTCATGCGTACTTCCGACGCGTTGCCAATCACCAGGCTGAAAGGCGGCTGGCCACTCACATCTGCACTGCTTCCAGCCGGATTCATCTGGCGATGCACCAACCGCCCGGTCGCATCCTTGATTTCAACCCAGGCAGCGGCGGCAAACTCGAAATGCATCTCGGATTTTGACACAGGCAGGGTCACTGTCGCGGTCGCGGCATGGGGTGCCACGGGCGTTACCGCGACGGGTTCTGCAACAGGCAAGACTGGCGGCACTACCGCAGGCAGCGGCGCGGCGGTCATTGGCACAACAGCCAATGCAGGTGCCACCGTAGCGGGCGCGCGCTTGTGTGCCGCAGCGCTAACTTCTTCGTCGCCGCTATTGAGCCAAGCATAAAGCGCAATCGGTACCGCAATCAATAACATTAAACCCAGGCTCACTGCCAGCAGCCAGGGCGAGCTTAACCACGATCCCGAAACCTCAATGGGCGCGGCTTGCACCACCCCGACTGGCTCACTGCTGTCGCCGCCCATTTGCTGTAAAAGCGCGGCGTGATCAAGCCCCAGCAAGCGGGCGTAATTGCGTACAAACCCACGGGCAAAAACGGGCTGGCCCAGAACTGAAAAATCATCTGCGTCCATCGCGGCAATCTGCCGGTTCATCAAGCGCAGACGGGTTGCCGCCTCCTGCACCGTCAAGCCTTGTGCCTCACGCGCCTGGCGCAAGATCGCGCCCACGGTATCCTGGTGCAGCTGCGCTCCGAGAGGGCTTTCCTGATCGCTCATTCGTACTGTCCTGCTAACAATGAACGCGCCTCGTTCGAGTCCGGGAAGCGTTTGCGCAATTGCAGACCGTAGGCAGCCTCCTGCGTACGGTTACCCGATTTGCGTTCGAGGCGCACGCCCAGCCATAGACTCTCGGCGCTGGGCGGCGCGACTTCACTATGGCGTGCCAGCAAGCGCTGCGCTTCTTCCAGCTTGCCCTGGCGGAAATTCAATCCCGCCATTTTAATCAAGGCTTGCGCATTATCGGGTTGCAACTTCAATGCGCGCGTCAGATTGGCTTCGGCCAGCGCCAGATCGCCTTTCATTTCCGCACACATGCCGGCATTGGCCATGGCTTGCTCGGGCGAGGCATACAGCGGATTTTTCAGCGCCACGGAAAATTGCGCTAGGCCCTCGTCGTAGCGGCTACGGGTACACAGGAACCAGCCGTAGTTATTGTGAGATTCGGAATCGTGTTGATTGAGCTCAATCGCCCGGCGAAAGTAATCTTCCGCCAGCTTGTCTTCAGCCAGTTCCATATAAACCAGGCCGTAGATGTTGTAAGCCGGGCCAAAGCTCGGGTCAACCTGGATCGCCTTGCGTAATTCATCCAGGGCAACCTTGTATTGGCTGCGCTGAAAGTACGCGCCCGCCAGGTCGGTAAACGCGCGCGCGCGTTGTTGCACCTCATTATCCGGCGCATTATTGCCAGGGCTGCTCGAACTGTTCGATCCGGCCGGCTGTTGCGCACACGCCGCCAGTACCAGACTTAACACCACGACTATTCTTTTCACGCCGCCTCCCGGTTCAACCGTTTCATCACTCGCCCACTCTTGTCTGCCACTTGGCCCGCCAATTGTCCGCAGGCCGCATCAATATCATCACCACGGGTCTTGCGCGTGGTCACGACCAGCCCCGCATCCTGCAAAATCTGCCGGAATATGCGCAGCGATTCTGCGCCGGGTTTTTCATAACCCGAATCCGGGAAAGGGTTGAACGGAATCAGATTGAATTTGCACGGCACATCGCGCACCAGCTCAATAATCTGGCGCGCGTGTTCCGGCCGGTCGTTGACTCCCGCCAGCATCACATATTCAAAGGTAATGAAATCACGCGGCGCGACCGCCAGATAACGCCGACACGCCGCCATCAACTCGGCCAGCGGATATTTTTTGTTGATCGGCACAATCTGGTCGCGCAAGGCATCGTTTGGCGCATGTAATGACACCGCCAAGGCTACCGGGCAGCGCTCGGCCAGCCGATCCATTGCCGGCACGATGCCCGACGTGGACACCGTCACGCGCCGACGCGACAGACCGTAAGCATGATCGTCGAGCATGATGCCCAGCGCCGTGGCGACGTTTTCGAAATTGGCCAGCGGCTCGCCCATGCCCATCATCACCACATTGGTCACAGGGCGCTCCGCAGACACGTTGCCCGCGTAGTTGTCCGCCCGGCCAAGGCGGTTGTCCGCACCGCGCAGAACGTGATTGGCATACCAGAGCTGGCCGATGATTTCCGCAACCGAAAGGTTGCGATTAAAGCCCTGCCGTCCGGTCGAACAGAACGTACATTCCAGCGCACAACCCACTTGCGACGACACACACAAGGTTCCGCGGTCTTCTTCCGGAATGAACACGGTTTCAATGCCATTGCGCACGATTTGACCACTGCCGGGAAAATCGCCGGCAGCGCTTTTACCTGCCCCCACATCGAACAGCCATTTGCGTGTGCCATCACCGGACGTATGCGCAAAATTAACCTGCGATGCGGCGACCACCGCCCGCTGCTGCAAGGTTTCGCGCAGCGATTTGGCGATGTCGGTCATCTGCCCAAAGTCAGCCACACCCGCCTGGTGAATCCAGTGATACACCTGCTTCGCGCGAAAGGCTTTCTCGCCGAGTTCTGACAACCAGGCGGTCAGTCCAGCGAGATCAAGATCGAGCAGGTTTTGTGGCATTACGGGGATTAACGACCGCTATAGACTTCGCATGCAGGGAAGAAATAGGCAATTTCTACCGCCGCAGTTTCAGGCGCATCCGAACCATGAACCGCATTCGCATCGATGCTCTCGGCAAAATCTGCACGGATGGTTCCCGCGTCGGCCTTTTTCGGGTCAGTTGCACCCATCAGCTCGCGGTTTTTTGCAATCGCGTTTTCACCTTCCAGCACTTGCAGCACAACCGGGCCGGAAATCATGAACTCGACCAGATCCTTGAAAAACGGGCGCTCACGATGAACGCCGTAAAACCCTTCAGCTTCCTGGCGAGACAAATGCTTCATCCGTGAAGCCACGACTTTCAGGCCATTGCTTTCGAAACGGCTCACAATCTTGCCCACCACGTTCTTGGCGACGGCATCGGGTTTGATAATGGAAAAAGTACGCTGAACAACCATGTTAAAACTCCAGATTAAATATAAATCAAGAAAAACGAAATTATTAAGAAAAACGAATAAAAATCCATGAAAATCAGCCCGATAGGATAGCACGAGCGCCCCAGCCTGTCTTTAATGCGGGGCGGCCCGCGACACCTGGCACGACAAAAAGAAACTTATGATTGGAACGGGAAAACCCCGATGAATCGGCACCGGGTGTCGCCGCAACAGTCAGACACTGGCGATCAGCACGACTGCGGGCAATCCTGGCAAGTGAATTTAAAACAAAAAACTGGTTTAGTTATGCCCTGAAACGGGCGGCAATCAGCGTCGCCTGCCCCGGCGGTGCAATGAGGCTCTTAAGCCTCGGGTTGCAATTCGGCCTGCACCGACTCCAGCGCATCTTTCAGCGTTTCCTCGGACAGCACATTCATCTGTTCTGCCAGCATTTCCGCCGCGTCTATGGTGCTCATGTCGTCCGGCAATTTGCTGGTATCCAGATTGGCAACAAACACTGCGGCCGCACCGACGACCTGCAACAATTGCCCGCGTTCGGTAATCAACATCTCGATTTCGTTACGCAACAACTGCGCTTCATTTTTGTTAATGGCATGTACGGTCATATTCAGTCTCTCCTCTAATTTGTCCAGATTCAGCCGCCGGGTTTAGCCAAACAAGGTCAGCACCCCGGTATAGCCATACAGGCGATTGTGCGAAATTTCGCCATTGGCCGAAAAACCGACCAAGGGGAAATCACCCAGTGTTTCACGTATCAATTCCATTTCCCGATTCGGCGCGCCAAACATGTTTTGTCCGCGCCCCAGGCAGGAATAATACACGCCGCCGCGTATGGGTGCGTTGAGTTGTTGCTTGATCGCACCCAGCATGCGCTGCAAGTCTTCTTCGGCGCTGGCCTGATCGCGGCGGCAAAAAATGATTTCATCGCCGGGTTGAAGATGTTCGCCCACGGCAACCAGATTGTTCTCCGGGTCGACACCGATGATATTCCGCACCAGATAGTCGTTGGTATCCGAGCCGCGCACCGGTATGCCCACAAAAATATAACCCGCTGCGCGGCGCAGATCTCGCGACAACACCTCGCCGATTTCTTCTTTCATCACGTCCAGCGCAGGACGGCGGTCCAGCGTGGCGATGATGTTTTTCTTGCCGTCGGTAATCTGGTGGCGCGGGCCCAGCGGCGACACGCCTTGCGTCAACCGTGTCGCCAGCCGCACGTTTTCGCTGAAGCACACGCCCGACAGCCCGCCCGAGGTTTTCTCATCGGCAATCTGCGGCATATCGCCGCGCGAGCTGGCGAGGCCGCCAACGACAAATCCGCTGCTCATGCGTGCGGACAGCGCCTCGATCAGCTGCTGCATCTGGGCATTGCGCGGATCGCCATGAACCATCGCGAAGTAAGCCTGATCCAGCGGCTGTGCGGCAATGTCCTGTTCAGTGCGCTGGACTGGCAGCACCTGAAAATCCGCTGCCTCAAACTCCCCCAGCATCAACGCCATCGCAGGCACTTCCAGGTATTCCACGCCAGTAGCGCACACGCCCACGCCGACCGTTCCTACCCAATGCGGCACGCCGGTCGCACTTTTGAAGAAATCCAGAATCGCATCCAGCTCTCCGGCAAAGTCATCCGACAGATACAGAAAACCCAAGCTGGCCGCAGCGGGAATCGCACCGAGTTGTGCCATGCAATCCTGAGCTGCAGTTGTCCAGTCTGGATTTGATGCGTGGGCGTATTTGAAAGAGGTGGGCATGGGAGTGAGTTGAGTTTGCGTGGTGCGATACTATGCGAAAGATCGCTCACACAGTACACCATCATGCCGGATATTTCCGCCCTCTGCCCGCAAGGGGTAGGCCGTGGTTGTAAAGCCGCTATCCCAAGGGATACACCTTCGGATAAAGCGGCAACAACCACGCTCTACCCATCTCTGGAACCTCATCTTCACGGTTTCCTTGCCACTGGCAGCATCCACAAGATTTACTGGGAAGTGTCCGGCAATCCGGACGGCATCCCGGTGGTCTTCATTCACGGCGGCCCCGGCTCCGGCACGTCGCCAGTGCAGCGGCGTTTTTTTGATCCGGCGCGTTATCGCATTGTGCTGTTTGACCAGCGCGGCAGCGGGCGCTCGACCCCGCACGGCGAGCTGGCCGACAACACCACGCCCCACCTGATCGCCGACATGGAGCAATTGCGCGCCGAACTCGGCATCAAACAATGGCTGGTATTCGGCGGCTCTTGGGGTTCGACGCTGGCGTTAGCCTACGGCGAAGCGCACCCCGGGCATTGCCTGGGCTTTATACTGCGCGGTATTTTTCTGTGCCGATCGAGCGAAATCGACTGGTTTCTGCACGGCATCAAGGCATTCTTCCCCGAGGCGCAGCGCGCGCTGGCCGACTTCATTCCGGCTGACGAACGCGGCGACTTGCTGCACGCCTACCGCCGCCGCCTGAACGATCCCGACCCCGCGATTCATTTACCTGCCGCGCGCGCCTGGGCCACGTTTGAGGCATCGTGTTCCACGCTGCGCCCAGACCCCAATCTGGTGGCTGCCTTTGCCACCGACCACACCGCGCTGTCGCTTGCACGCATCGAAGCACACTATTTTGTAAACGATATTTTTCTGCCCGAGAACAGTTTGATCAACCAGCTTTCACCTATCCGCCACCTGCCGACCACGATTGTGCAGGGACGTTACGATGCCGTCTGCCCTATCGTCAGCGCAGACGAGCTGGCGCGTGCCTGGCCGGAAGCGAATTACGTCATCATTGACGATGCCGGACATTCCGCATTTGAGCCTGGCATCAGCCGCGCACTGGTTGCGGCTGCCGACGATTTTGCACAACGGTATTTGCCATGAGCCTGTCAAAATTCGTCTTCGACGCCAGCGCCGAAAATTTCAACCGCCTGGTGCTGGAGAACTCGCACAAAGGTCCGGTGCTGGTGCATTTCTGGACGCCCAAGGCCGGCCCCTGCTTCATACTCATGCCCCGGCTCGTCAAACTCGCCACCGAGTACAACGGCAAATTTTTACTGGTGATGTTGAACACCGACGAACTCGGCGCACTGTCACAGCGCTTTACGGTGACCTCGGTTCCCACCGTCAAATTTTTTCTGCGCGGCGAAGTCGTTCACACGATTCACGGCGCCGACCCCGAGAGCAGCTTTCGCGCCATCCTTGATCGCTTCATTGCCGGAGATGCCGACCGCGTCCACGCCCAGGGGCTGGCCGCATGGCGCGCCGGCCACCTCGAACAAGCCCGCATGCTACTCGCCAATGCCGCCATGGCCGAACCTGAAAAACTTGCGATCCCACGCGATCTGGCAAAAATACTGTGGGCTGCAGGCGAGCCTGAACAAGCGCTCAAACTGCTCAACAGCCTGCCGCCCGAAGCCCGGCTGGAGCCGGACATCGCACCGCTCCACGCGCACTTGAGCCTGGCCGCCAGCGCACGTAACGCGTCGACGCTGGACGAACTGCACGAGCGACTCGCCCAGGCACCGGACGATCACGCCGCCCGTTACCAACTCGCCGCCGTTCTGCTCGCCGCAAACGATTACGGCGCCGCGATGAACGCGCTTTTGTATCTGACCAGGCACGCCCGCTCCTACCGTCACGACCTTGGCCGCATCAGCCTGCTTGCCCTGTTTGATTTGCTCGGATCAAGCCATCCCCTGACCCAGAAATTCCGTCAGGCGCTGGCTGGGGCGTTGCACTAAGGCACTCACACCCATTGCGCTTCCAGCATCCCGCCTTTGAACCCTATCGTGACGAGATTACGCAATTAGCGCTTGCCCACTACCGTCCCGAACTGGCTGAACTTAACGCACTGGCAACCGCACGCGGGCTGGCCAACGCACGCAAACTGCCGCTCTGCTTCACCGCTCCAGACGGGCATTTATCAGCGCGTGATTATGAGACCCACATCCTCGCCAACGGCTGCATTCCAACACGACCCGATAATTGGCACGACGTCATGAATGCGCTGGTCTGGCTGCGATTTCCACAATTTAAAGCGGCACTCAACGCCGCACATGGTGACGCATTCACGACAGAAACCAGCTCGCTACGCGGGCAGCGGCGCGATGCGCTCACCATGATGGACGAAAGTGGCATCTGGGTGACGAGCCGGGATCAGGCGCTCGCAGACTTGCTACGGCAGCGGCAGTGGCATCAACTATTCTGGACGCAGCGCAGACAGGTACAAACGGAGATGCAGTTTGTCATCGTCGGCCACGCGCTGCTGGAAAAAATGCTCAGCCCCTATCCTGCGATGACCGGCAAGTGCCTTCTGCTAAAACCCTCCGCAACACCCGATCCCAGCCTATCCGGGTCAGCGCAGACCGAAGCACAAGCCATTGCGGCGCTGGCTTCAATCAGCACGTCCAGCCAGTTCGCGCCGTTGCCGCTGTTCGGGATTCCGGGATGGGATGCCGCGAATGAACACGCGGCTTATTACGACAATCAGGCTGTTTTCAGAGACGGCAAATTCAGTCGCGACGTGCAACCGGAACAGGACGAGCGCACACCAGATCAAACGTAGCCTGATCCGGTTTCGCAGACATCCACACCCTCTGCCGAGAACGAA
>JAYVLR010000054.1:0-2173 GCA_043759395.1 Thiobacillaceae bacterium | reverse complement strand
ACTTGTCTGCCCTGCTAATGCCAATTGTCGCAATCATTGGTTTGTTAATTGCATATCGGCAATGGCGCACAGCTAAAGATAAGTTAAAGCACGATTTATTTGATCGTCGTTTTTCAGTTTTCGAAGCGACCAGAAATCTTTTTACGTCAATCATGATGTCAAAAGATTCTAAGGGAAATGAGCTAGCAATCTTGAGTTACAAGGCATCCGAGGCAAAGTGGTTGTTTAATCAAGAAATTTCAAAATACTTAACCATGCTATCCGAAAAGGCTTTTGAGCTTGATTTCCTAAACCATCAACTGAGCGACCTATATGCGAAATATCCTGGTTCGGAATACATTAGCGTCCAGATCAAAAAAATACCTGCCCCTGTTCATGAACAAATCGAAACTAAGCGTCGTATGCAGTCCGAGCTAATAAGCTGGTTTGATCAACAGTTCAGTGTCGTTGATGAAAAACTTTCTCCATTTTTCACGCTTAAGCACTAAACCTGCTCGCTCCCCGCTGGTCGCAGCATGAAACCTACCCACAACGCCTAAGGCAGGATCGAAACCGTCCCCGGCGCCAGAGCACGCATTAAGGCCGCGACATTGGTATTCATCCAAGCAAATTCAGCAAAGTAAACCTCCGGCTTTACTGGTTGACTCGGGTAAAATGCGCCCATGAATGCCCCTTCGCTCCTGGAAGCTCCTCCCGTCTCGGTTATCAAGATCAAGGGCGAGACCCTCACTGAACTGCCGCACGACCTTTATATTCCGCCGGATGCGCTGGAGGTGTTTCTGGAGGCGTTTGAAGGTCCGCTCGACTTGCTGTTGTACCTGATCCGCCGTCAGAATCTGGATGTGCTGGATATTCCGATGGCGGCGCTGACCAAACAATATATGACCTACGTCGAAGCGGCGCGCAAGACGCGGCTGGAGCTGGCGGCGGAGTATCTGCTGATGGCGGCGATGCTGATTGACATCAAGTCGCGCATGTTGCTGCCGCGTGTGGAGCAAAATGCCGAGGCGAGTGAAGCCGACGATCCGCGTGCCGAGTTGGTGCGGCATCTGCTGGAATACGAGCAAATGAAGCTGGCAGGACAGATGATTGGCACCTTGCCGCAAGAGGGGCGCGACTTTGATGCGGTGAGCGTGTTTTTGCCTGCTGCTGCTAAACGCTTGCCGACGTTGCACCCCGAGGAATTGGCGGCGGCATGGCTGGCGATTTTGTCACGTGCCAAGAATAAAACCCACCACCGCATCGGCCATCAGGCGCTGTCGATACGCGAGCATATGAGCCGGATTTTAAAACGGCTTACGCCAGGAGAGTTCATGGAATTCAAGATGTTATTCCCAGAGTCTTCCACAGTACATGAACTGGTCGTTACCTTTTTAGCGGTGCTTGAGTTGACCAAGGAAACCTTGCTCGACGTGACTCAAGCGGAATCGTTTTCGCCTATTTATGTGAGATTGCATGAATCTGCAGCCAAATGAAAATCAGGATGATTTGAGGATGGTGCTGGAAGCAGCACTGCTGGTGGCACCTGAGCCGCTATCCCTGAATGAACTCAAGCGCATGTTCGAGCATGAGCTATCCCACGACCAGCTGCGGCTTGCGCTGGAAGAACTGCGCCAGCAATGGCAGGGCAAAGGGGTTGAACTGGTGCAGGTTGCCGACGGCTGGCGTTTTCAGACGTGCGTCGAGATGCAGCCCTGGCTCACCCGCCTGAAGGATGAAAAGCCGCCGCGTTATTCGCGTGCGGTGCTCGAAACGCTGGCCATCATTGCGTATCGCCAACCGGTGACGCGCGGCGATATCGAGGATATTCGCGGCGTGGCGGTCAATCCGAATATCATCAAAACCCTGGAGGAGCGTGAGTGGATCGAAGCCATCGGCCACCGCGATGTGCCGGGTCGCCCGGCCTTGTTTGGCACCACCGGGCATTTCCTGAGCGATCTGGGCATGCGTACCCTGTCCGAGCTTCCGCCGCTGGAAGAGCTGGGCAATTTGATTACGCCGGACGAAACCGGGCTGCTCCCCGAGCTAATCAAGAGTAGCCCCGAGGCTCGTTCCCGCCAGCAAGCGACTGAAGCTTTCACGCCGTGCGCCATTATTGAAGTGGCGCGCAGCACCCCACTTTCCGAGACCGTATAAGATGCCCCGTAACTCCTCCAGCCGCCCGCCTGCCGCG
>JAYVLR010000053.1:0-3597 GCA_043759395.1 Thiobacillaceae bacterium | reverse complement strand
CCGACGATCAGCACCACCACCCACCAGATTTGATAGGGGTTGAGCGCGCCGTAAGGGCCGTAATTCCTGTCCGGCAGCAAGGGCAGGATGATCAGTGAGAGCAGCGCAAATTGCAGGATGGAGAGCAAGTCTTTGCGGCTTAGGCGCTCGCTAATTCCGCGTAGCTCGGGTTTGAAATACAGCAGCGTGGTCGTGGCGATGGCCAGTATCACCGCCAGCTGGATTTCGTTAAACCAGATCAGCACGCCGAGTCCGTAACACAGCAACAATGCCGCAACGGTGGTGGTGCCGGGATCGTCGCGGTCCGCAACAGGGTGCATATAGGCCACGATCATCATGCCGCCGGTGAGCAGCAGGCCGATAGCGATAAGCCAGGGTTGGGTTGAGAGCGAGGCCAGATGCGCGGCCAGGGTGCCAAACAATGCCGTCAGCGCAAAGGTGCGCAAGCCTGCGAGTGCGGCGGGATTGCGCTCGCGTTCCAGACCCATCAATAAGCCGAGCGCGATCGCCACCGCGTAGCGCGGCAATACGTTTAGGCCGGGTGGCAGCCCGTTGATGAGCTCGTTCATTCGCGTGCCTCCCAATGTTGTAAACGCAATTGCAAACGCTGCGTGCCGTTGTATTCATTGGTCATCAACGCATACACGGCGCGAATGCGGTTGGGTAGAAGCTCGGGATGCTTGTACCCAGGTTTGTCCGGGTGGAAGAAATGCATGGCATCGAAGCTTTGTTCATCGCGTAGCAGCGTTAGCTTGAGGTGTTTTTCCTTGAGCACGCGTTGGCTCTGCACCTGAAAGTCGCCGATGAACAATGGTGCAGGAAACCCTTGGCCCCAGATGGCATTTTCGAGTTGCTGCGCGAACGCGTAGCTGTGCGCGTCCAGCGCCAGTTCGCCGTCGGTTTCGAGCAGGCCTTCGAGGTCGGCGGGGGAGAGCAATTCGCGGGTGACCGCGTCGAAGGCGCGCTTGAATTCCGGGTAGCGCTGATCGGGAATACTCAAACCGGCCGCCATCGCATGACCGCCGAATTGCAGAATCAGGCCGGGGTGGCGTTTGGCTATCAGGTCCAGCGCATCGCGCAGATGCAGGCCGGGGATCGAGCGCCCCGAGCCTTTCAGTTCGCCCGCATTATTGCTGGCGAACACCACGGTGGGGCGGTGAAATTTGTCTTTCAGCCGCGAGGCGAGAATGCCGATCACGCCGACATGCCATCCGGCTTGATAAGCGGTGAGGCTGGTGCTGTCGTCGGCTTTAAAATCCGCCAGCACGGCCAGTGCTTCATCCTGCATGTCAGCCTCGATGTCGCGGCGTTCGAGGTTGAGTGCGTTCAGGCGTTGTGCCAGCGGCATGGCGGTGCTGTCGTCAGCCAGCAGGCACTCGATGCCCAGCGCCATGTCGTCGATGCGGCCGGCGGCGTTGAGGCGCGGCCCCAGTTTGAAGCCGAGATCGAACACGGTAGCGCGCTGCGGGTCGGCACCAGCGGCCTGAAATAAAGCCTTGATGCCGGGGGCGGCTTTGCCCGCACGCATCCGCGCGATCCCCTGTGCCACCAGGGTACGGTTATTGGCATCGAGCTTGACCACATCAGCCACCGTACCGAGTGCGACCAGATCAAGCAGTTCGCGCAGATCGGGTTCAGGATTGTTTGCATACAGGCCGCGCCCGCGCTGCTCGGCGCGCACTGCCAGCAAAACATAAAACATCACGCCCACGCCCGCCAGATTTTTGGAGGCGAAGGTGCAGCCGGGCTGATTGGGATTGACGATACAGGCGGCATCCGGCAAGGTCTCGCCGGGCAGATGGTGATCAGTAACCAGCACCTGCATGCCGAGCCGGTTGGCGCAGGCCACGCCTTCGACCGCAGCGATGCCGTTATCGACGGTGATCAACAGATATGGGGTGCGCGCGGCGGCCAGGCGCACGATTTCAGGTGTCAGGCCATAGCCATGTTCGAGCCGGTTTGGCACCAGATACTCGACCGTCGCCCCCAGCATACGCAGCCCTTTCATGCCCACCGCGCACGCGGTTGCGCCATCGGCATCGTAATCGGCCACAATCAGCAGACGTTTTTTTTGCGCGATGGCATCGGCCAGAAGGATCGCAGCGCGCGTGCTGTTCAGCAAGTCTTGCGGCGGCAAAAGTTGCGGCAAGCGGTGACTCACCTGGCTGATATCGGTTACGCCGCGCGCGGCAAGCAGGCGAGCCCACACGGGCGACAAACCCTGCTGTTCGAGGAACTGCGCAATGTCACGGGAAACCGGACGGGTGCTGATCTGGGGCATGGCTGGATTTTACCCAGACAAATGCCCGGCGCGGCAAACCCGGGCCGAATGCTTGTCCCTATCGTTTTCCTTGATGCCAGTTTTTTCCAGCCCGGTTAATATTCACGCATGAGCCATCTACTTCCCCTTTCCCGGGTTGCCAAACTGGTCGGTCAATCGCGCCATGCGCTGCAGGAGATGATCCGCAGCGGCGCGCTGAATACGTTTGACGGCATGGTCGAACAGGATGAGTTGCTGCGCGCGTTTCCGGAGGTGAGATGGGACGACGATGCCGAGTTTCGGCGTGTCACCGAAATCAAGGAGAAGGCGTTTGCCCGGCGCGTGCGCGACCTGGCCTTGCCGGACAAGGATGTGCTGGCGGCGCGCATCACCGAACTGGGCAATGAGTACGCGACGGCTAAAGCCTTGCTGAAACATTACGCTAATGTAATGGTGTGGCTGGATCAGAAAATCGATGAAATCGAGGAAGACAAAAGCGCGGAGACCCGTCACGCATTGCACACTGTGCGTGCGTTTCTGGTGCGCAATCTGGTTGAAGTCCCCGCAGACGCCGCCCAGGCACAAGCAGCTATAGCACAGGAGAGGATACTTAAAATCATGTCAGCCCACGTCACGATTCAACCCAGCGGGCACGAATTTTTTGTCGAGAGCAACGACACCTTGTTGCAGGCAGCGCTGCGTGCGGGCGTTTCGCTCAATTACGGTTGTAGCAACGGCGCTTGCGGCGATTGCAAGGCGCGGCTGATCTCGGGCGAGGTAAAAAAAGTCCGCGCCTATGACTATGTATTGAAGCAAGCCGAAAAAGATGCGGGCGTGATTCTGCTGTGTTCGTATGCACCGATCAACGACGTGGTCATCGAAGCCAACGTTGCTGGTGCGAGTGATATTCCGGTGCAACATCTGGCAGCCAAAGTTAAATCCGTAGAGGTGTTTAACCCCGCCATGGCGGCATTGCATATTCTGGCGCCGCGCAGCCAGCGTCTGCGTTTTCTGGGCGGGCAATCGATCCAGTTATCGGTCAACGGCGCGAGCGGGCGTTATGCCATTGCCAGTTGCCCGTGTGAGGATCGGCATATCGAAGTGCAGGTGCCGCGTGACCCCCAGGATGCGTTTGCGAACGCGATGTTCAATGGGCTGAAAGCCAATGACGCGGTTGAAGTGGACGGGCCGTATGGCGAGTTTGTGCTGGATGAAGACTCGCCACGCCCGGTTATTTTTCTTGCGTTTGGTGCCGGGTTTGCGCCGATCAAAAGTCTGATCCAGCACGCCATGTCGCTGGAGTTGGCCGAGTCGATGGATTTGCATTGGCTGGCGGG
>JAYVLR010000052.1:0-13441 GCA_043759395.1 Thiobacillaceae bacterium | reverse complement strand
GCTGGTCTATGTTGTGGATGGCAAACGTATCGTGGGCTATGACAACGAGCGTGGCAAAGGCGATCACAAGCACATCGACGGCACTGAAAAAACGTATCGCTTTGTGAACCCGCAACGATTGATCGACGATTTTATGAAAGACGTGAAAGGAGCGGAACATGAATGAACGCATCCTCAATTTGAAAGTAGGCGAACCGCTCGAAGTCGAACTCAGGCACGCCGCCGACACCATGAAAGCGCTGGAGCGCGGCGAAACCCCCGAGCCTTATTTCAGCGTAGGCTTCAACGATGTCAGCCAGCTCTTCTCCGTATTCACGCCGCGCCGCTGGGATTTGCTGGCAGTGCTGCGTGAAAGCGGACCGGTGAGCATTGCCGAGCTTTCCCGCCTGGCCAAACGCGATTACAAGAATGTCTACCAGGACGTGGAGAAATTGTCCGAATGGCTTGCCGTGGAAAAAGACGAAAAGGGGCGCGTGTTCGCACCCTACTCCGAGATACGCGTGGATGTTCGATTGCCACAAGGACGGGCGGCATAAGTATCAGAGAAAAGCAAAAAACCTGATGCCCATCCCGGAACGATTGAACGGGATTTATAGAAATGTCCTGATGCGTTAACCAGTAGAATAAGCCGCATGATCGAAACCGACCGCCTCATCGCCCCCGCCGCTGCCAGCCCTGTCGAAGAACAGATCGAGCGGGCGCTGCGTCCGCGCACGCTGGCCGAATATGTGGGCCAGGCCAAGGCGCGCGAGCAGCTTGAAATTTTTATCCGCGCGGCCCGCAACCGCAGCGAGGCGCTCGACCATGTATTGCTGTTCGGGCCGCCGGGTCTGGGCAAGACCACGTTGGCGCACATCATCGCGCGCGAGATGGGAGTGAATTTGCGCCAGACATCGGGCCCGGTGCTGGAGCGCGCTGGAGATTTGGCTGCGCTCCTGACTAACCTGGAGCCGAACGATGTGCTGTTCATCGACGAAATTCATCGGCTCTCGCCGGTGGTCGAAGAGGTGCTCTACCCCGCGTTGGAAGATTTCCAGATCGACATCATGATCGGCGAAGGCCCTTCGGCGCGCTCGGTCAAACTGGATTTGCCGCCGTTTACGCTGGTGGGGGCAACGACGCGCGCGGGCATGCTGACCAACCCGCTGCGCGACCGCTTTGGCATTGTTGCGCGGCTGGAGTTTTATTCTGCCGCAGAGCTGGGTTTCATCGTGCATCGCTCTGCCGGACTATTGAAAATGGATCTTGAAGAAGCGGGCGCGCTGGAGATTGCGCGGCGCTCGCGCGGCACGCCGCGTATTGCCAACCGCCTGCTGCGCCGGGTGCGCGATTACGCCGAGGTGAAAGCCGATGGCCGCGCGACCGGTGCGGTGGCGGATGCCGCGCTGGTGATGCTGGACGTCGATGTCGCCGGGCTGGATGTGATGGACCGCAAGCTTTTGTCTGCGGTGGTCGAAAAATTCATGGGCGGCCCGGTCGGGCTGGACAATCTGGCCGCCGCCATCGGCGAGGAACGCGACACGATCGAGGATGTGCTGGAACCGTACCTGATCCAGCAGGGCTATCTGCAACGCACCCCGCGTGGGCGCATTGCCACGGCGCTGACCTACCGCCACATGGGTTTACCCATGCCGAACAGCCACCCCAATGCCGAGCTCTTCAACGGCGATCTGTAGCAGCGGGCCGTGAACACGCATTTCACATATTCGGTTCGGGTGTACTGGGAAGATACCGACGCGGGCGGCGTGGTGTACTACGCCAACTACCTCAAATTCATGGAACGTGCGCGCACCGAATGGCTGCGCAGCCTGGGGTTTGAACAGGACACACTGCGCGACAAGGATCAGCGGGTATTCGTGGTGAGGCGGGTCGAAATCGACTATCTCGCCCCGGCGCGCCTCGATGATTTACTCACGCTCGACACGCAATTAGCCGGCATCACGCGCACCAGCATGACCGTCACACAAAAAATTGGCGCTGACAAGCCGCTGACCCAGGCTCGCGTGCAACTTGCTTGCGTCGATGCGGTCAGCTTCAAACCCGCTAGAATGCCTGCGACCCTACTGGAAAAACTACCGCCGCCGTGAACGCCGAACTCAATCAAGACCTCTCGCTGCTAACCCTCATCATCCATGCCTCGATTGCGGTGCAGATCGTGCTGGGAATTCTACTCATCTCATCGATGATGTCGTGGTGGTACATCTTCATCAAGCTGTTTGCATTGAAGCGCGCAACCCGCATCACCGAACGCTTTGAAAAAGAATTCTGGGCGGGCGGCGACATCAACGCGATGTATCAGCGCGTGTCGGCGGAGCGCGACGACTCGGGCGAGATGGAGCGTATTTTTGAAGCCGGGTTTCGCGAATTCATGAAGCTGCGCCGACAAGCCTCGATGACCGTCAACATCATCATGGACGGCACCCGCCGCGCCATGCGCGCGACGTATCAGCGCGAAATCGACCGGCTCGAATCGCATTTGTCTTTTCTCGCCACGGTCGGCTCAGTCTCGCCCTACATCGGACTGTTCGGCACAGTGTGGGGCATCATGCTGGCGTTCCAGAGCCTGGCCTCGGTGTCGCAGGCAACCTTGGCGCAAGTCGCCCCCGGCATTGCCGAAGCGCTGATCGCCACCGCGATGGGGCTGTTTGCCGCGATTCCTGCTGTGATCGGTTACAACCGTTTCACCCACGACATTGACCGCCTGGCCAACCGCATGGAAAGTTTCATGGAAGAGTTTTCCAACATCCTGCAACGCCAGGCCACCAAACCCGCTTAACATCATGGCGCGTACCCGCAAACAGGTTGCCCAGATCAACGTCGTGCCGATGATCGACGTGATGCTGGTGCTGCTGGTGATTTTTATGGTGACCGCACCCTTCATCAACCCTGGCCAGGTCGATTTGCCCAGCGTCGGCAAAACCGCACAAACGTCTGCGCTACCGCTGGAAATCATCATCAAGGAGTCGGGCGAATTCAAGCTGCGCGACCGCGCTGGCGACAGCATGGAGCGCGTCGTCGAGAAATCGCGGCTAGCCAGAGAAATCCGCAACCTGCATCGTGCGCGCCCGGATCAACCCGTTGTCATCGCCGCCGACAAAAGCGTGCGTTATCAGGAAGTCATGGACGTGATGACGCTATTGCAACAGGCGCAGATCGCCCGTATCGGGTTGCTCGCACGTCCAGCGCCATGAACATTTTTGCACTACACAGCACCGAAGCCAAAGCGGGCGTGCTGGCGCTGGTCGTGCATGGGGTATTCCTTTTATTGCTGGTGTTTGGCGTGTCCTGGCAAACTCAACATCCGACAACGGCACCCGTGATGGTGGACTTGTGGCAGGCGCTGCCGCAACCAACGCCTGTACCGGTCATGGCTCCCGTTCCGCCACAGCCTGAACCGCTCCCGCAGCCCGTCGCCAAAGCGCCCAAGCTCGAAGAACTCCCGTCGCCCAAAGCGCCCGACATCGCGCTTAAAAAAATGGCCGAGATCGACCGCCAGAAAAAAATCAAGCAGGCACAGGAAGACGGGCGCCGCGCGCTGGCCGATGCCGCCCGCGAAGAGACCGAGAAACTCAAAAAACTCCACGACCGAAAAATAGCCGGTGACAAGCTGCGCGAGGCGCGCAAAAAAATTGAAGACCAGGATCTGCAGCGGCGCTTGATGGAAGAAGAACTGGCAAGCGAATCCCGCCAGTTAAAGCAGATGGAATCCCGCGCCGCCTCTTCCAGACGGATGGCCGAGGTGGCGGGCATCGTCGGGGATTACAAAGACCGGGTCAGCGCGAAAGTTCGCGGCAACACGCGACTGCCAGAGAACCTTAAAGGCAACCCTCAGGTCAAATGCCAGGTTCGATTATTGCCGACGGGCGAAGTGCTCGACATCAAAGTAGTGCAAAGCAGCGGCAATCCGGCCTATGACGATGCCGTCGAACGTGCAATCCGCAAATCATCACCCCTGCCGCTGCCCGACGATAAAGATGCGCGCGCGGCGTTTGTGCCCGAAGTTATTCTGGTGCACCGGCCTAAAGAATGAGCTTTGGCGCAACCGGGTTGGTGTAAGGCGTTACGGCGCGCATGTTAAAATCGCCAGCAATTATTTTTAGAGGTTTTTTGTGCGCTTTATTTTCCTGGTTTTGAGCAGTTTGATTTTGGGTGGCGGACTCCCCGCACAGGCCGGGATGGAAATCCAGGTGATCGGCGGCGCTTCCAACAAAATCCCGGTTGCCATGGTGTCGTTTCACGGTACCGCCAATCAACCCAAACCTTCCCTGACCGACATTGCGGGCGATGATCTCAATCGCAGCGGGCAATTTCGTCTGATCGAACCCGCAGGCGGCCAACAGCCATCCGAGCCGGGACAGATCGATTACAAATTATGGCGCGGCAAAGGGGCTGAAGCGATGGTGATCGGGCAGGTGAACAGTCTGCCAGGGGGGCGTTACGACATTCAGTTTCGGCTGATCGACGCTCTCAAGCAAACCCAGATCGCGGGCTACAGTTACAACATTTCGCCCGAGCAGTGGCGTGCCACCGCACACACTATCGCCGATGTGGTGTACGAAAAACTGACGGGCCTGAAGGGTGCGTTTGGTTCGCGCATCGCCTTCGTGCAAAAGCGCGGCAAACGGTTCGAGCTGCGCGTAGCGGATGCGGATGGTGAAAATCCCCGCACCGTGGTGCGCTCCAACGAGCCCATTATTTCTCCGGTGTTTTCGCCCGACGGCAGCCGTCTGGTTTATGTCTCTTTCGAAGACAAAAAACCGGTGGTGTACCTGCAATCGCTACGCGATGGCAGCCGTCGCCAGGTAGCGGCCTTCAAGGGTTCCAACTCGGCACCCGCATGGCATCCCGACGGCAATCAGCTTGCGGTTGTACTGACGCGCGATGAAGCGTCGCAGATTTACCGCATCAACGCTGATGGCAGCGGATTGACCCGATTAACCCAAGGCGGAAATATCGATACCGAGCCGGTGTTTTCACCCGATGGCCAAAGCTTGTATTTCACGTCGGATCGAGGTGGCAGCCCGCAGGTTTACCGGATGCCCGCCAGCGGCGGCGAGGCTCGTCGCGTGACATTTGAAGGCAACTACAATGTTTCACCTGCAATCAGCCCGGATGGTAAGCTGTTGGCCTTTATTCGCCGTGAAGGTGGTCGCTTTCAAGTAACGCTGCAAGATCTTGCGTCCGGCCAAACCCGTACGCTGACGGATAGCGCGCACGACGAATCGCCCAGTTTCGCACCGAATGGCCTGTCAGTGTTATACGCCACGGTGTTAAATAGGCACGGCATTCTGGGCACGGTCAGTATTGACGGGAAAACACACGCACGTTTATCAGAAAACGGCACGGACGCGCGCGAGCCTGCATGGAGTCCCTAAAGTTTTTTTTGGAGTAACAAATGTTCATACGTAATTCATTGATCGGCTTATCAACCGTGCTGGTTCTGGGTGCGTGCGCCAGCACCCAAAAACAGGTTGGTGCCAGCACCCAGAACCAAGCTGACGCCAGCACCCAGAACCAGTCTGACAATCAGGCGCATCCGCTCGGCAACACCGCACCGGTTATCCCAGCACCCGTTGCCGAGCTTGTCAGCCCCGCCGCCGAACCTGCCAGCACCAAGTCCTTGCCCGACCTTGTTGCGAGCCCTGCCGCGCAGCAACTTGTCCAGGCAACAATGCCCTACCAATGCATGCTCGCCATGACTAAAGCCATGCAGGATGCGATGTCGCCCTGGATGGGTTCCGCAAAATCCTGTAGCGCTTCGCCCACAGCGCTGCGCTAATTAACAGCGCAGCGCTAAATTGACAACTCGACACTAAACTAGCAACGCTAGGGAAACCCCTACATTCAAGGAGACTCGATCCATGAACAAAACCCTATGGCCCGTCCTGCTCACGCTGATTTTGTCGGCGTGCGGCACAACCTCCGGCACCCCCGCATCGGTAGAAGACCACTCGAACAGTCCCGCCAAAACCGCTTCCGCAGGCCAGGACAAGGATCGCAAAGAGGGCAAAGGCGCGGACAGCAAGGGCGTGGAAACCACCGGCATCGATAGCAAAATCATTGCTGGCAGCACCGTCGACGGCAAGGCGCTTGACGGCAGCAAGGGCAGTTTTTCAGGCGATCCGCGCCGTGATCCGGCGAACCCGATTTCCAAGCGCAGCATCTTTTTTGATTACGACAGCTTCACCGTAAAAGACGAATACCGTCCCGCACTGGAAGCGAACGCCGCTTACCTGCAAGCCAAGCGCGATGCCAAGATCATCATCCAAGGCAATACCGACGACCGTGGCAGCCGCGAATACAATCTGGCGCTGGGTCAAAAGCGTGCCGAAGCGGTGCGTAAGGCACTGGCCGTGCTGGGCATCGGCGAGGCGCAGCTTGAAGCCGTCAGCTTTGGCGAAGAAAAACCGCGCACGGAAGGCGAGACTGAAGCCGCCTACGCCGACAACCGCCGCGCCGATATTGTCTACAGCGACGAGTAAGCTGCGGTGAGGCTGCGGATTTGTTTACTGATCGTATGCGGATTGAGCGCCCGGGTCTGGGCGGCAGATCCCGGACCAGCGCGACCGATCAGCGAAACACCGCCCGCCAGATCAGTAGAAAACCGTCTCGACAAACTCGAATCGAACCTGCTACAAAACCCGCAACTGCTCGATTTACTGAAGGAAGTCGAAGCGCTTAAGTCCGGGATGGCCAAACTGCGCGGCCAGGCCGAGCTACAAACCCATCATCTGGACACGCTGGAAAAACGGCAGAAAGATCTCTACGTCGATCTCGATCACCGGCTGTCCGAGTTGAGCAAGCCGGTCGCAGCACCCGCCCCGGCAAGCGCCGCACCAGCGCTTGACGCAGCTGCGGCAAGCGGCGCGCAAGCGGCGCCGCCGCCCGACCCGATGCTCGAATCCAAACAGTACGAGGCCGCGTTGAATTTTTTCAAGTCCGGCAATTACGCCAGTGCCATTGCCGGGTTTAAGGGATTTTTAAAAACCTACCCCCGCAGCACGCTCGCCTCCAACGCACAATATTGGGTTGGCTATGCCTATTTCGCACTCAAGGATTACAAGAGCGCGCTGGCACAACAACAGAAATTGCTCGCCGCCTATCCCGCAAGCCCGAAAGTGCCTGACGCTTTGCTGAACATCGCAAGCAATCAGATCGAGCTCAATGATCCCGGCAGTGCGAAAAAAACCTTTGAAGAAATCATCAACAAACATCCCGCCAGCAATGCTGCTGCACTCGCCGCCAGGCGCCTTGCCGCACTGAAATAATCCTTGTCCTCACCTACTACGCTCCGGATTACGGAGATATTCCATTCGCTACAGGGTGAAACCAGCCGCGTGGGTTTGCCCACGGTATTCGTGCGCCTGACGGGCTGCCCGCTGCGCTGCCGCTGGTGTGATACCACATACAGTTTTCAGGGTGGCGAAGCGATCGAACTGGACAGCCTGCTGGCGCGCGTTGCCGCCTTCGCCACGCCCACGGTGTGCGTCACCGGCGGCGAACCGCTGGCACAAAAAAACTGCCTGCCGCTGTTGGCTGCACTATGTGATGCGGGCTATTCCGTGTCGCTGGAAACCAGCGGTGCGCTGGACATCAGCGAAGTCGATCCGCGCGTCGCCAGAATCATAGACATCAAGCCGCCCGGTTCCGGCGAGTCGCAACGCAATCTGTGGCAAAACCTGCCCCACCTGATGCCGCGCGACGAAATCAAGTTTGTGCTGGCCGGTCGCACCGACTACGACTGGGCACGCGGCAAAATGGCCGAGCACGCCCTGCCCCAACGCTGCGCCGTGCTGCTCTCGCCGGTACAAGGCGAGCTTGCCCCCGAACAACTGGCGGACTGGATTCTGGCTGACCGCCTGCCGGTACGGATGCAGGTTCAGCTGCATAAACTGCTGTGGGGCAATGTGGCCGGAAAATGACGATGAATAAGCGCGCGGTTATTCTGCTCTCCGGCGGACTGGACTCCGCAACCGTTTTAGCTATCGCACTCAAAGCGGGCTATGTCTGCCATGCCCTCAGCCTGGATTATGGGCAGCGCCACAACGCCGAGCTTGCCGCTGCAAGCCAGGTTGCAAAGCAATTAGGCGCAGTTGAGCACCGCATTATTCAATTGGGCTTGGGACAATTCGGCGGATCAGCGCTGACCGATGCCGCCATTGCCGTGCCCGAATCGCCCACTGCCGGCATCCCGGTCACCTATGTTCCCGCGCGCAACACGGTGATGCTGTCACTGGCGCTGGCATGGTCAGAAGTGCTGGGGGCGCGCGATATTTTCATCGGTGTCAATGCAGTCGATTACTCCGGCTATCCGGATTGCCGGTCTGCATTTATTGAAGCCTTCGAACGCCTGGCCAATCTCGCGACCAAGGCCGGGGTTGAAGGCGAACACATTCGCATTCATGCGCCACTCCAGTATTTGTCCAAAGCAGACATCATCCGGCTCGGCACCTCCTTGGGCGTGAACTACGCGCTCACGGTCAGTTGCTATCAGGCTGACAGCAAAGGCGTGGCTTGCGGGGTCTGCGATGCCTGCCGGCTTCGGCGTGCGGGGTTTGACGCTACGGGAACAGCCGACCCTACGCCCTACACCCGCGCCTGCCCAAACACACCTGGGTAACACGTACCATACCGCCATGCTTGCTTAATCCCTACCCTAGGGGGAATATCCAGTCACACAAAATAAAGTTCGGGGAAGAGAATATGGAAAGCATGGATTTAATCAGCCAGGTTGTGACCGCTTTGGGCTGGAATGCGAGTGATGCCCACGTCAAGATACGCGTCATTTCCTGGCTGGCGTTCATCCTGGCTTTCATCTTTGGTTACGCCGGCAACAAAACCCAGTTCTGCACCATGGGTGCGGTATCAGACATCGTCAACATGAGCCACTGGGGACGGATGCGCGCCTGGCTGCTGGCGATAGCAGTCGCAATCATCGGCACCAGCAGCCTGGTGTACATGGGTAATCTGGATGTCGCGAAAACCATCTATACCACGTCCAACTTTTACTGGCTCGCAGCACTGGTGGGCGGACTCACGTTTGGGGTCGGCATGACACTCGCGGGCGGATGCGGCCAGCGCACCCTGGTGCGCATGGGCAGCGGCAACCTCAAATCGGTCGTGGTGTTTCTGTTCATGGGTTATGCCGCACTGGTTTCCCTGCGTGGCATCTTTGGCGCATTCCGCATCAATATCCTGCAGGCCGCGCCGGCTACCGTCAATTTTGAAGGCATGCAAACATTGCCGGCTTTGCTCGGGTTTGCGGATAAATCCGGCACGCTGATGCTGGGTCTGGGCATCGGCATTGCGCTCCTGATCTTTGTTTTTGCCAGTAAAGAGTTTCGCGAAAACACCGATAACATCCTGGCTGGCATCGTCGTCGGACTTATCGTAGCGGCGGGCTGGTATGTCACAGGAAAATTTGGCTTTGGAGAAGATCCGGAAACACTGGAAATGGTTTACCTCGGTACCAACTCGCATCTGGCTGAATCCATGACCTTCGTCGCACCGTTGGGCTACACCATGGATTTATGGGCCTACTGGACTGACACCGCAACCATCGTCACTTTTGGCATCGCCAGCGTATTAGGCGTCATGGCCGGATCACTGATCTACAGTCTTGCACACAAAACTTTTCGCTGGGAATCATTCAACTCGCCCCAGGACATGCTGCGCCACATTATTGGCGCCACGTTGATGGGGTTTGGCGGGGTCACCGCCATGGGTTGCACCATTGGCCAGGGCGTGACCGGTGTGTCTACGCTGTCGGTGTCGTCTTTCATCGTGCTCGCTGCCATCATTGCCGGTGCCGCTATCACGATGAAAGTGCAATTTGCCATGATGATGCGTGAAGCGTGAACCAAAAACATGAACCAACGTCACACAATTTTACCGGCGCGGTTCGATGCATCTTTGGCCATCCGGGTTACCGTGTCGGCCAGGGTCAATAACTACAGCTAAGGACACCCTTTTGAACAAGCTGCTCTCTGCCCTTTGCTTTGCCGTACTGGCAAGCGCGCTGTCACCGGCACACGCAGCCAAGTCCGTGAATTTCAACTTCACCGACATGAACAACAAAAACATCCGCTTGTCCGACTTCCGTGGAAAGTGGGTGCTGGTCAACTTCTGGGCGCCGTGGTGCCCGCGCTGCAAAATGGAGTTTCCCGATCTGAACGATCTGGATTCGCGTAACGATTTCGTCGTGATTGGCGTCGCCCAGGATTATGGCGTTGACCAGGGCTCGGTCGCCAGCACCATCCAGCGCTACAACCTGCGCTTCCCACAAATCATGGGCGGCAGCCGCCGCGACCCCGGCAACCCCGCCCTCCAAGTCGGCCCGGTGGACTACTACCCAACGTCTTACCTCTACGCGCCCGATGGCGAAATCGTCATGTTCCTGCCGGGCATCATCAGCCGCCAGAAACTGGTGGCATTCATGCAAAACTACGAAGAACAAAACACCGTCGCAATGGCAAAAATCACCCCGCCACAAACCAGCGATGCCATAGTCACCGATAGTGATAGCAAAATCAGGATAACGAATAAAGGCAAGAAAAAATAATCCTGCAGGTTCTGTATTAAAGCCCAATTAGCGCGCGCAAAAAAACTGCGCCGCCTCAATCAACGCATGATTCCCATCCAAAGAAACGCATCCAAAGCTATGCCTGTCCTCAACTATCGGTTATAATTTTGCGCTTCGCCGGGTCGGTAGCTCAGCCGGTAGAGCAGTGGACTTTTAATCCATTGGTCGCGAGTTCGAATCTCGCCCGGCCCACCAACAATGCAAAGCGCCACAAAAAACGTGGCGCTGCTCTAAATGAAAAGCCACGGATAGCCGTGGCGCTGCTCTAAATGAAAAGCCACGGATAGCCGTGGCTTTTTGCTGTGTTGCGTACCGCCTGGAAAGGCATTTAATGCCCGATTTCCTTCTGGTGGCGAACGGCCACGATCACGGCAGTTTTCCCGTCGTAGCGGTACAGCGCGACATAGCCGCTATCTCCAAAGTCGATCGGCCACTCCCGGTATTCCGGCTCCATTTCTTCCACCGGTCGGCCAATGCCTGGCTGCTGCGCGATGACTTTCACGCCGTCCCTGATGGCCTTCACAGCGCGCTTGGCCGCGTCGATATTCTTGGCCGCCAGAAACCGATAAACGCGCTGGACATCGAACAGCGCGGACGGCGACCAGATCAAACGTTGCATTCAGGCGGCTCCACGTCCTTACCTGATTCCAGCTTGGCAAGCCATTCATCCGCCTCTTCCAGCGTCACATGCAGTCCGGTCGCTTGATATTCGTTCCATGCCCGAATGCCATCCTGCCGGAATGCCTCACGCTTTTCCTCACGCTCAACGTATTGGCTAATCGCCTCGCGCATCAACCAGTGCGGCGTACGGTGACGCATTTCAGCAAGGCGCTTCACACGCTCCTTCATGTCCAGGTCGATCTTGATCGCAACCGGACGGGCAACTACGTTTGCAGTCATGGCATTCCCCACATAGACAATAACAAGTATCACCTTACCATACGTAAGCGATATATTCCGCTTCAGCGAGTATAGGAATTGCCAAAATGCAGGCATCGGCCTACACTGCCGGCACTCGATGGCAAACAGGAGAACATAATGGCCAACCTAAGCATCCGAAAACTGGATGACGACACCATTCTGCGCCTGCGCATCCGCGCGGCCCATCATCGAATATCGATGGAAGAAGAAGCGCGGCGCATTCTTCGTCAAGCGGTCATCACCCCCCAACGGCTGGGCGACCTTTCCGTGCAGTTCTTTGGGACTGAATCCGGGGTTGAATTGGAGTTCCCCCAACACGCTCCACACGATCCGCTGAGTTTTGCCTGATGATTGTCGTTGATACCAACGTGATTTCAGAAATCATGCGCCCGCAGCCTTCGCCGCCGGTTCTGAACTGGTTAAATACCCAGGACAGCAACCAACTATTCATCACCACCGTGACGCTGGCAGAAATCGGCTATGGCCTGCGTGTTTTGCCAGAAGGCCATAGCCGATGGCTGTTGCATAGCCGTTTCGAGCAATTTATCGAGCAAGCATTTGAAGAACGGGTGCTTGATTTTACTGCCCCAGCCGCCCATGCTTATGCCGAAATCCTTGGACATCGCAAGGAGTTGGGGCGCCCGATGAGCCTGCTGGACGCACAAATTGCGAGCATTGCCCACGCCCACGGGTTTGCCGTTGCCACACGAAACATCAAAGACTTCGAGGATTGCGGCCTTGTACTAATCAATCCTTTTCGCGCGGTTTGAGCGGGTCAGAGTCAGGCTCGCTGTTTGACTGACGCAATACGATTCATCATGACCTGAAACGTCGGTGCAAACCTTATCCGGATTTTACCGCTATCCTTTTAACCAGCTCCGAGTATTGTTCCAGCACACCATCTGTTGTCAGCAGATAAGCAGGAATGGACTGCGCTTGCGCGACCAGCAGGCGGTCAAACGGGTCGCGGTGATGCCAAGCCATTCGTGCAATCGCGTAGCTGTGGCTGGATGTGATGGGTAATTCGGTGAAGCCGGTTTGCAGTGCGAGTGTGTGAATATCCTCTGGCAAAAAATCAAAGTCGTCGCGTCCCAGCGAATGCTTGATCGCAATTTCCCACAAGCTTGCGGCACTGAAATATACGGTGGATGCCGGATCCTGAAGCAAGGTTTGCGTGTCGGTCGGAAGCACGTCCGGTTTGATGAGTGCAGCCAGTAGCACATTGGTATCCAACAACCACTTTTGCCCGATCAAACTCATGCTTCGCCTTCGAACATGCGCTGGATGGTTTCGTCATGCAGGCTGGGAAAATCGTCAGGCAAGGTGAACCGCCCCTTCCCCATACCCAGCGTGCGCGGCTTGAGATCGGTCACGGTTAGCGCAACCAGACGGGCAATGGGCTTGCCTGCGCGGGCGATCAGAATTTCTTCCCCTGCCGCAGCCTGATCGACAAAACGGGAAAGATGGGTTTTGGCTTCGTGGATGTTGATGGTTTGCATGCTTGTCTCCGGACACAATTTGAGTTCAGCTTAGTCCAGTCCGGTCATTACCACAAGTTCATCCACAAATTCGATGGTAGACCCCATTTGACGCTTCCACAAACAAAGGGAAGCGTCCCCTTTATCCTTTTATCCCTTTCAAATTTCTGCCGGAAGCCATCGAAGAATGGAATACCCTTGATGGCAGCGTCAAGGAAGTGCTGCGCAAAGCACTCAAGAAACGTCTCGAACAGCCGCACACCCCTGGCGCGCAACTGCACGGAGACCTGCGCAATTGCTACAAGATCAAATTGCGCGAGCAGGGCTACCGACTCGCCTATAGCGTCGAGGACGATGCGCTGGTTTGGACTTGACCCGTTTCCACGGACAGTTTGAGCTTCTTCATTGAAGCTCACAGACTAACTGTTTTTCGGTGTGGTCAGATTTTTGTTGATGCGTC
>JAYVLR010000051.1:0-8362 GCA_043759395.1 Thiobacillaceae bacterium | reverse complement strand
GATGTTTGGGCGATAAAAAAGGGGGCTTTGCCCCCTGTGATTGAGTTTGATCAATCAGGAAATGTTGCCAGCGTAGTCCGCAATGCCAGGATTGCTTTTGCCCACGCCGACAATTTTTGGCGTGTTCAGCTTGAGACCCTTGATCACTTTTTTGTCGCGTAAATAGGTGGCAACGACATCCCATATCGGCTCGCCTTGAGCACCTTCTCCGACCGGCGCCCAGCCTGCGACCAGGTAGTTTTTTCTGGCATCAACCGGTTTGCCTTTGAGCATCATGTTGGTGATGCGCTTGCCGATTTTCTGGGTTGGGTTGACGGTGTATTCAATGCCGCCGACACGCACCATGTCGCCGCCTTGCTGGTAATACGGATCTTCGTTGAATAAATTATCACAGACGTCCTCCATGATGGTTTTGATTGTCTCTCCGCTCATGTTGGTCAACGTGGTCTGCGGGTAGGTAATCGCGGTCTGATCCATCAGCCGCTCCATGGTGATGTCTTCGCCCGGCAGCAGAGTGGTGCCCCAACGGAAGCCGGGCGAGAAGGCCGCGTCTGCGCCTTTGACTTCCATCAGCGCATCGACCAGCAATTGATCCCAGGTGCCGTTGAAGTTGCCGCGGCGATACAGGAAGTCATCCGAAACCGCGAGTTTTTCATTGAGTTTTTTCTCGAACGGCGCGCGTGATTTTTTGATGAGCGCGGCCATTTTTGCATCGGCGGGCAGCAGGTTGGAGAACACGGGCAGCAGGCGATATTTATAGCTGGCGACGCGGCCTCCTTTAACGTCGAAGTCCATTACGCCAAGGAACTTGCCATTGGAGCCGGCGTTAGTAACGAGGGTGATGCCTTTGGCATTTTTGACCTGCACGGGCTGGGGTACGCCATCGTGTGTGTGGCCGCCAAAAATGGCATCGATGCCGGTGACGCGGCTGGCCATTTTCAGGTCAACATCCATGCCGTTGTGTGACAGCACAACAACGACCTTGGCCCCTTTGGCGCGCGCATCGTCCACCCATTTCTGCATGCCGTCGTCGCGGATGCCGAAGCTCCAGTCCGGCGTCATCCAGCGCGGGTTGGCAATCGGCGTGTAGGGGAAAGCCTGGCCGATGACGGCGACTTTAATGCCGTTCATTTCGCGCAGGGTGTAGGGCTTGAAGACCTGGTCGCCAAAGTCATTGGTGATAATGTTTTGTGCAACGAAATCTACGTTGGCTTTTTTGAAATCGGTGTTGACGATTTCAAGTACGCGCTTGGCGCCAAAGGTCGATTCCCAGTGCGGCGTCATGACATCAACGCCAAGTGCGATGCAGGCATCGACCATATCCTGGGCATTGGTCCATAGCGAAGTCGCCGAGCCTTGCCAGGTATCGCCGCCGTCCAGCAGCAGCGCGCCTGGGCGCTGAGCCTGGATTTTGTCGACCAGGGTTTTCAGGTGTGCGAAACCGCCGACTTTGCCGTAGACCTTGGCCGCTTCGGTGAAATCGAGATAACTGAAAGCGTGCGCCTCTGCGCTGCCGGGCTTGACGCCGTAGGCTTTTAACAGGTGTTGTCCCACCAGGTGCGGGGTCTTGCCCAGCGCCCGGCCTATGCCCAGATTGACGTTAGGTTCGCGGAACCAGATAGGTTGTAATTGCGCATGGCAATCGGTGAAATGCATGAAGGAGACATTGCCATGCTGCGGCACATCGTAGAAATTACTTGGGCTTTTCCCGGCGAGGGCGGCGCGGCTGTCCAGAGCCATTCCTGACGCACCGGCAATGGCGAGCAGTTGTAAAAATTCGCGGCGATTCATGTGCATAGCAGTCTCCTTGGATTATTGATTTGCGCTGGCGTACATTGTGGGTTTTGAACTTGCCCCTGTAAATAGTAGCTCTGGCTCATGATGCCTGATCAGTAAATAAAAAAGCCCGTTTACACGGGCTTTTTTATGGTGCGCCCCGGTTGTCTGGGGTGCCTGATGCTTGAATTACTTGCGGAAGACCGATGCCTTCATCGGCAGTCCATTGGACAGCGAGGAGTGGAAGTACTCCAGGTTGTTCATGATTTCGCCGCCCTGCGGAGGCGGTACGGCACGCACTTGTTTGTAGCAGCCTTCGTAGCGCTGTTGCAGCGTGGTCAGGCTGTCGCCGCCGCGGAATACCGGCCAATGCACCGCATGACCCACCGCAGGGGAAATCAACTCCGAGCGCAGGCGCGTACCTGCATTTTGCACGTGGCAGCTGGCACAGGCAAAGTTCAACTGGCCTTTGCGGGTAAAGAAGGTTTTTTTGCCGTCTTCATACGCCGCCATCGCTTTGGGGCCTTCCACCTTGACGTTCATGAGCATGCCGTCCGACAGCGTGCGCATGTAGGCGGTCAGCGTGCCCATGGTTTTCATGTCGTTGACTTTGTAAACCTCTTCGCCGTTCGCGGTGCGGCAGGCGTTGATGACATCATGCAGGGTCACGACACGGCTTTTGGCTTCATCAAACTGGGGATAGTTGCCCGCAATCTGCTTGCCATCATTGGGGAAGCACGCTGCGTATTTGCTACCGTTTTTAAACGCGGTCTCCCACATTTTTCGGCCTTTATCAATATCTGACTCGAAAGGAGGGAATTCCATGATCGAGTTGTATTGTGAGCGGCTATCTTCATCAAACGCCAGCGCGCCGTAGACATAGTCGTCAACTTTGATATTGGGGTATTTCTGGGTGTAAGACTTGACGAATTCCTGGCGATCCTGTTCGGGCGTGGCAAGTGCGGTTGCTGCTCCCATCAGTACGCTCAGTCCGAGCAATCCTGTAACCAACTTCTTCATTATGTATTCTCCGAATAGCCTGACGAGAAACGCAAAAGGAGCAGCGCTGCCGCAGTGTGACAGTGCTGCTCCGTATGGCGCTATAAATTAAGCAACAGTCGCTTCAGTTGAAGTTTTGTCGCCGGTATTGTCTACCCAGCTCACCGAAACCTTGTCGCCGGCCTTGACACCCTTGACCTTGAAGCCCAGGTACGGGTTTTTGGAAATACCGGTACCGAAGCTGGCCGTCATGACAGCGGCGCCGTTAACGGTTGCGACGACGTCTTGAATGAACAGTGCGGGGACAAGCTGGCCAGTTTTGGCATCTTTGCGCTGGCCGGTTTCCATCGGGTGATTCATCAATACTTTAACGTCTGCTACGTCGCCAGCCATCGTGGCGCGGATTTTCATTGGTTCAGCCATTTTACTTTCCTTTGTAATGTCAGTTGGATGTGTTGTGCGGATTGTGAGCGATTAACCGCCGCAACCGCCAATAGTGACTTTCACTTCCTTGGCAGCCGTATAGGTTTTGCCGCCAGCCGTTACAACAGCGCGAACCAGAGAGGTTGCACCCATTTTGATCCGGGTAGAGACATAACCCTGAGCGCCGCCAGTCAGAGCATAGTTGCCAACTAGCGGGGTGCCGTTTTTCTCGGCAAAGATTGCGATATTCGTGGTGCCAGCAATGCTGCTGCTTACTTCGACCGGAACCACGGCACCATTTTCTGCGATGTCCGGAGCTTTGATGGTGATGTCCTTGCTGTCAGCCGGTGCGCCAGCGCCCAGACCTTTCATGGCATCGCCCACGTTTTTGGCTTCAAATGCTGCTTTGTTCCACTCGGCCAGAGCCTGGGTCGGCTTCAACAGGCCTGCAGCAACTGCAACGGCTACAGCGCCAGCGCTACCGGCACCTTTCAGTACATTTCTACGCAGTGTATTCATGGGCATTTCTCCTTATATGAAATATAAAATCGGGTTACAGACCGTAAACGAAATCGACGACTTTATCGATTTCCTGTTCGGTCAGAACCTTGTGTTTTCCGAACGGGATCATGGAAGACGATGGGTTCACCACCGTGGCATCCCATATCTGGGCGCGCATCTTGGCTTTATCCGGGAAGCGCGCGCTCATGGCGATAAGTGGCGGGCCGTACAGACCGGCTGAGGCCGCGTCCGGCACGGTGGGCATGCCGTGGCAAGCCAGACAGTTACCTTTGGAACGGTTGAACGCAATATCCTTGCCGCTTTCTTCCTTTGGGGGGTCGGCAGCAAGAACACTGCCCGACAGTGCTATCGCGCTAAACGCACAGGCTGTTATTACCTGATGCAACTTCCACATGGTCATCCTCCGTAAATTTAGAATGTTGATAGTTGAGCGACTGCCGGATAAGTATCGATAAAAGACAAACCCGGTCATTTGATTCTCGCTATCCATTATTGGATGTTTCGTAGCATAGTTGAAATTCTTTTTTAGATGCAAGCGCATTCATTCAAATTTACACCGGCATTGAGGGGTAATTTTGTACCAAAGCCTTTGTTTGTCAGGCTTTGGTTGATGCTGTCACAGTTTGCGCTGCGATTTTTCTAGGTCAACCCACTCGCGTCGGCGGGCTTCTGCCGCAGAAAGTTCGTGGAACCCGCCATCTCCAGCCTTGATTCCAAGATTGATTTGCTCGATAGCACCGACCAGGTTACCTGCCAGTGCAAGCGCTTCAGCTACGGCCCGATGACTTTGCAATCGCTGCCCAAGTTTTGAATGCGCTTGTGCTGCCAGCCGCCAGAGTCGCCGGTCACGCGGCCACAGGCTGAGCTGTGTATCGACGAACGTTACGCTTTCGCGCGCCTTGTTCGCATTGAATAAGGCGTTGGCGTAGCCATACAGGATAGGACGGTAGCCAGGGTAGGCCGCAACTGCCGTGCGGTAACGGTCTAGAGCGCGTTCATTTTGCCCTGCTTCCTGAGCCACGCGCGCATTCAGGCTTGCGATCATCGGGCTGCGTTCTTTTGGAATCGCGACAAGTTTCTGGACTTCGGTTTCGGCTGCCGCGTAATTGCGCGCCCGCAATAATGCCAATACCAAACCATAGTGTGCTGCCGAGTCCTGGCTATAACGCTTGTCTTGCAATTCAGCTTTGAAGGTTTTGACCGCATCCTGCGGTGTGCCGTCCTCCGCGCGCAAACGTGCCCGCACCAGGTGAAAATCGATGCTGTCAGCGATCTGAACGTATGGCGTGGATTCAGCACGTGCCTCCATATCGGCAATCCGTTCGGAGGTGAGCGGATGTGTGCGCAGATAGGCGGGTGCGTTGGTGTCGGACAGGCGGTTGGCGCGTTGCAGCCTGTTGAAAAAACTGGGCATGCCGCGCGGATCAAATCCGGCTTTGGCCAGCGTCTCAAAGCCGATGCGGTCGGCTTCACGTTCGTATTCGCGCGTGAAGTTGAGCTGGTTCTGGATCGACAACGCCTGGGCGGATGCAATTGCTGCGCCCGCCACATTCGGATTGGCGCGCGATGCCAGCAAGGCCAGCGCCAGTGCCGCTACCGTGGGCCAGTAGCTCTGGCTTTGCGCGGCGACCATGCGCGCGATATGGTCCTGAGTAACGTGCGCAATTTCGTGCCCCAGTACGCCGGCAAGTTCCGCTTCGTTTTGTGCGGTAAGCAATAAGCCGGTATGCACGCCAATATTTCCACCGGGCAGCGCAAAGGCATTGATGCTGTGATCTTGAATCACAAAGAAGGTGAAATCGCGCTGATTGCGCGAGCTGACTGACACCAGACGATAGCCGAGGTTTTCCAGATAGGCTTCAATTTCCGGATCGTCGAGATACTGCGGGTCGGCGTAGATGTCGCGCATGATCGTGCGTGACAAGGTCTGTTCTTCCTGGTCGGAAAAATATTGCCGTGACACTTCGCCCAGGTCAGGGAGTTCTGACGCGGCTAACGGGTTGCACAGCAAGCTGAATATGAGCAGGGAGCGTATAAGCACGGTGCTAAGATGGCCGGGCGATTAACAGGTTCCGTACAAGATGAATAACTTTACACATTTCGATCAGGATGGCCGCGCGGCGATGGTGGATGTTGCCGATAAGTCCGTAACGCACAGGATTGCGGTGGCAACGGGGTGTATCCATATGTTACCCGATACGCTGGCGCGGATCGTGGCGGGGCAAGCGGCCAAGGGTGATGTGTTGGGGGTGGCGCGAATTGCCGCTATCCAGGCGACAAAACGCACCCCCGATCTGATTCCCTTATGCCATCCGATTGCGTTGACGCGAGTAGCGGTCGAATTTGAAGCCCGTATCGAGGCAGCCATGATCGAATGCCGTGTGACAGCAGAAACCGTAGGTAAAACCGGTGTGGAAATGGAGGCGTTAACGGGCGTGAGCGTGGGCTTGCTGACAATTTACGATATGTGTAAAGCAGTTGACCGTGGCATGCGAATCGACGCAGTGCGTTTGCTGGAGAAGCAGGGCGGACGTTCGGGGCACTGGAAAACGGATTCAATCTGAGTCAGCCAGTATGCTTCGGATAACGCGATTCGTTGTTGTGCTTGGACTGTCGTGGGTAGCAGCGGCTTGTGCCGCCCCCTTGACCCTGCCGGACACGGATGGACTGAGCTACGAGCGTTACCCGGCATCAGGCCGGTATTTGCTGTTATGGGTGGCATCCGAGCGGGGGTTGGCTGATGCTGAACGAACGGCGGCCCGAAAGCTCGCGCAAAGTGGCATGGAGGTGTGGCAACTCGACCCGGGTGCCAGTTACTGGTTACCGCAATTACCGAGCAGCATGGATGCGGTGCCGACGCAGGATATGCGTCGCTGGATCGAGGCGGCGGTTGCGACGGGCAAGCAGGTTCGCGTGCTGGCCGTGTCTCATGCGGCAAAACCGGTGCTGCGCGCAACGGGCGCACTGCCTGATCGTGAGCGGCCGAAAGTCTGCTTGGTGTTGCTCTACCCCAATCTATATATCAATGCTGATCCGCTCGATGCCCAGACGTATCTGGAGTTGGGTCGCCAGGATGGCTTGCAGGTTTTGATATTGCAGCCGCAGAAATCTGCGGCCACGCCGTGGCTGCCAGACTTGATCGATACCTTGCAAACCGCCGGGATGCGCGCGCAGAGTGCAATACTCGAAAAATTGCGCGAGGGGTATTGGGTGCGCGATGAAGCGAACTCATTCGAGATCGAAGCGGGTAAAGAACTGGATAAAATGTTGCGTCAATATCTTGATGCCGGGACGTGTGGAAAATGAAAATCTGCTGTGTGGTTTTGGCGGTACTGATGCTGGGGGAGGGATCGCCGATATGGGCTGCAAGTTTCCAGACGCATGAGCCTGCTCCTGCCCCCAGCCTTCTAGTCCGGGATATAGCGCATACCGAAAGAACCCTGTCGAACTATCGCGGGCAGGTGGTGCTGGTGAATTTCTGGGCAACGTGGTGTCCACCCTGCCGTGCGGAGATGCCTTCGATGGAACGGCTGCGACAGAAGATGGCTGGCCGACCACTGGTCATTCTGGGCGTGAATAGCGGCGAGAGTCCCGATGAAGTGAATGACTTCCTTACCGGCATGAAAATTGAATTTCCGATATTGCTCGACCTCGACAGCGCGAACGCACGGCGCTGGAAAGTATTTGCCTTGCCGACCAGCTTTTTAGTGGATGCTGAAGGGCGGGTGCGGTATTCACTGGCTGGCGCGGTGGAATGGGATAGTGATGAAGCGCTCGAGCGTATCGAGAAGCTGCTGGCTGAGAGACGGCTTGCGGTAAAACCGTTAAACCCCGGTAACCCGCAGTAAATTCAGGGTGTTGAATTAGGCGGGCTTATGGCCGTATCAGCTATCCGGCCCGTTCCAGAATGTTAGGCTATGATGTATATTATCAAATTATAATTCGTTAACAGACCAACAGGACACGATAGTGATGATGGGAATGCAAGGTTTTAAAGAAGTCGGCCCCGGATATGTAGCCGATCTGGCTGCTTCGGGCGCGCAGTTCATCGATGTGCGAACCGAGGCCGAAGTTGCACAAGGCGTGATTAGCGGCGCTATCCATATTCCGCTGCATTTGCTGCCTTTACGTGCGGCGGATGTGTTCCAGGATAAACCTGTTGTGATTTATTGCCGTTCCGGCGCCCGCTCAGCACAAGCCTGTGCATTTATGGCGGCGCAGGGATTCAATAACATGCATAACCTTGCGGGCGGGATCATGGCGTGGGCACGCTCTGGCAACGCCCTCAGTCGGCCATAGCGTTTTTGGCGTGTTGTCCGCCTGGTTGTAAATAAGTTCCAACTGGTTTACTGTACGAAAGCTTTTTAACCCATTTCGATTGATTGTTAGGAGAAGACAATGCACTTTGATAAAGAACTCGACGCACGCGGCCTGAACTGCCCACTGCCTATTCTGCGCGCAAAAAAATCCCTGGCTGAAGTGACCAGCGGCCAGATTTTGAAAATCCTGTCGACCGATCCCGGATCAGTCAAGGACTTTGCTGCGTTTGCAAAACAGACCGGTAATGAGCTGTTGTCCACCGCAGAAGCGGCAGGTGAATACACCTTCTTCATGAAGAAAAAATAACAAGCTGTAAACCCAA
>JAYVLR010000050.1:0-7085 GCA_043759395.1 Thiobacillaceae bacterium | reverse complement strand
AACGGCATGGCCGGCGTGCGCACGCTGGAGGAGTTGTTGAAGCATGCGCCGGAGATGTACGACATCACCGTGTTTGGTGCCGAGCCGCACCCCAATTACAACCGCATCCTGCTCTCGCCAGTGCTGGCTGGTGAGCAGACGGTGGACGACATTATTCTCAATTCAACCGACTGGTATCGCGAAAATAATATCCAGCTACACATGGGTAAAAAGGTCGCCAAGATCGACCGCAAAAACCGCTTTGTCGAGGCCGAAGACGGCACCCGGGCTGAATATGATCGACTGCTGATCGCGACGGGTTCCAACCCATTCATATTGCCGGTGCCGGGCGCAGACTTGCCCGGGGTCATCAGCTTTCGCGATATTGCCGACGTGGATGCCATGGTCAGCGCCGCCAGCGAGTACAAACATGCGGTCGTCATCGGCGGCGGCTTGTTGGGACTGGAAGCGGCCAATGGTTTGATGAAGCGCGGCATGGAAGTCAGCGTCGTGCATATCGCGCCGTGGCTGATGGAACGTCAACTCGACGAGCCCGCAGCGCGCCTGCTGCAAAAAAGCCTGGAAGAAAAAGGCATGAAGTTTTTGCTGCAAAAGCAGACCGCTGAACTGGTATCGAACGAGTCAGGAAGAGTTTCAGCCATCAAGTTCAAGGACGGCGATGAAGCGCCGGCTGATCTGGTTGTGATGGCCGTTGGCATCCGCCCCAATACCGCTTTGGCTGAATCTGCCGGCTTGCATTGCAATCGCGGCATTGTCGTCAACGACACCATGCAGACTTACGATCCCCGTATTTATTCTATCGGCGAATGTGCGGCGCATCGCGGCATTGCCTACGGCCTGGTCGCGCCGTTGTTCGAGCAGGCCAAGGTGTGCGCCAATCATCTCGCGCAGCACGGCATTGGCCGCTATCAAGGCTCAGTCACCTCAACCAAACTTAAAGTGACTGGCATTGATCTGTTTTCAGCCGGCGACTACATGGGCGGCGAGGGTACAGAATCGATCCTGTATTCCGACCCGATTGGCGGCATCTACAAAAAACTGGTCATCAAGGACAACAAGCTGGTTGGCGGCGTGATGTACGGCGATACTGTCGATGGCGCGTGGTATTTTTCGCTGCTGCGCGACGGCAAGAATGTGAACGAGTTGCGCGACCACCTGATGTTTGGCCAGGATCACTGCGGCAACCTTGGCCACAGCGGCATCAACAAAGCGGCCGGCATGACTGACGACATGGAAGTGTGCGGTTGCAATGGCGTGTGCAAAGGCGACATCGTCAAGGCGATCCGCGAGAAGGGACTGTTTACGCTGGAGGATGTGCGCCGCCACACCAAGGCATCGAGTTCGTGCGGCTCTTGCACCGGGCTGGTCGAACAGATTCTGGCGGTGACGGCGGGCGGTGATTATTCCGCTACGCCCAAAACAAAATCCATGTGCAGTTGCACCGAGCACACGCACGAGGCGGTGCGCGCTGCGATACGCGACCATAAGTACCTGAGCATTCCGCAAGTCATGCACGCGATGGAATGGGACACGCCAAACGGTTGCGCCTCGTGCCGCCCGGCGCTCAACTATTACCTGATTTCGGCTTGGCCGGGCGAAGCCGAGGACGACCCGCAGTCGCGCTATATCAACGAGCGCGCCCACGCCAATATCCAGAAAGACGGAACGTACTCTGTTATCCCCAGGATGTGGGGCGGACAGGTTACGCCGAGCGAATTGCGCCGCATCGCCGATGTGGTGGACAAGTACTCCATCCCGTCCTTAAAGGTGACCGGTGGCCAGCGTATCGACATGCTGGGGGTGAAGAAAGCCGACCTGCCCAAAGTCTGGGCTGATCTCGACATGCCGTCGGGTCACGCTTACGGCAAAGCATTGCGCACAGTAAAAACCTGCGTCGGTTCGGAATGGTGCCGCTTTGGCACACAGGACTCGACCAAGATGGGTATCGATCTGGAAAAAATATTCTGGAAAATGTGGGCGCCGCACAAAGTCAAACTCGCAGTATCGGGCTGTCCGCGTAACTGCGCTGAAGTGGCAATCAAGGACGTCGGCATCATCGGCGTCGATTCGGGCTGGGAAATTTATGTTGCGGGCAACGGCGGCATCAAAACTGAAGTCGCGCAGTTTCTGGTCAAGGTTAAAACCGAAGACGAGGTCATCGAATACACCGGCGCGTTTTTGCAGCTCTACCGCGAAGAAGCGCGCTACCTAGACCGCACCGTGCATTACGTCGGGCGCGTGGGTCTTGACTATGTGAAGAAGAAAATCCTCAGCGACGCTGAGGGCCGCCGCGCGCTGCACGAGCGGATGTTGTTTGCCTTGTCGGTTGAGCGTGATCCGTGGACGGAACGTGCCAAGGAAGGCAAGGAAGCGCACGAGTTTGAAGCACTGACGGTGTAGGGCGAGGGACGCAACATGCTGCTCGGACGCAAACACAAAAACCCGATCACCATCGTCGACAAGGGCGCGGTCGAGTGGAAATACACCACCTGCGGTTATTGCTCGACCGGGTGCTCGATTGAAGTCGGACTGGATCGCAGTGGCAAAGCCGTCACCTCGCGCGGCGCGGCGGATGCCGATGTGAATCGCGGCAAGCTGTGCATCAAGGGCATCTTCGAGCACGAGCTGTTCGAGTCTGCTGGTCGTGGCAAGGTGCCGTTGCTGCGCACCTCGCGCCTTGATGAGTTCGCTGAAACCGATTGGGACAGCGCGCTCGACCACGTCGGCGGCGAAATCAAGCGCCTGCAAAAAACATGGGGTCGCGACAGCTTCGCGATCATCTCGACCGGGCAGATCATGACTGAGGAGTTCTACACCTTGGGCAAGCTCGCGCGCGGCGCGATTGGCACCAACAACTACTGCGGCAACACCACGCTGTGCATGGCATCTGCGGTGTCGGGCTACAAGCGCTCGTTCGGCTCCGACGGCCCGCCCGGCTGCTACGAAGACTTCGAGCACACCGAGTGTCTGCTGGCGTTCGGTTCCAATCTGCCAGAGCAGCATCCGATTATTTTCTGGAGGCTGAAAATGGCGCTCGAAGCGCGCAAGTTTCCGGTCATCGTGATTGATCCGCGCGTCACCATGTTTGCGCAAATGGCCGATATGCATCTGCCGATCACGCCCGGTACCGACATCGTGTTATTGAATGCGCTGGCGCACGTGATTCTGAAAGAAGGTCTGGCCGACCAGGCGTACATCGACGCGCATACCACCGGAGCGGACGAATTCGCCGCGCTGGTGGCGCAGTACGATCCGGTCAGCGCGTCGAAAATATGCGGCATCGACGAAGACACGATCCGCCACGTCGCGCGGCTGTATGCCAAAGCAGGCGCGGCGATGTCGATCTGGACGATGGGCATCAACCAGAGTACGCACGGCTCCGACGGCGTGGTGGCGATCAATAATCTCAACATTCTCACTGGCAACATCGGCAAGCCCGGATCGACTTCGCTATCGATCACCGGGCAAGCCAACGCGATGGGCACGCGCGAGTGGGGCTCGACCACCGGCTTGCCCGGCTATCGCTATCTGGAAAAGGAAAAAGACCGGCAGGAGGTCGCCGATTTTTGGGGCATCGACGCCGAGTTTTTCCCCAAGCATCGCGGGCTGGCAATGACCGACATCCTGCCCGCGATTGAAACCGGGCAGATCAAGGGTTTGTGGCTGGTGGCGACCAATCCGATGACCTCAATGCCGAACACGGCGCGCATCAGGAAGACGCTGGAGAAGCTCGATTTTCTGGTCGTGCAGGATGCGTATCGTGACGTTGAAACCAATGAGTATTCGCATGTGTATTTGCCTGCCGCCGTGTGGGCAGAAAAAGAAGGCGTGTTCACCAACACCGAGCGTCGCGTCAATCTGATCCGCAACGTGCAAAAGCCGCACGCCGACTCGAAAGCCGATTTCTGGATTTTCAACCAGATCGCCAAGCGCTTCGCGAGCGAGCGCAAAATCCCGATGTTCCCGGAGACGACCGAAGGCGCGTTCGAGGAAATGAAGGCTTTGTCCAAAGGCCGGATGCTCGATTATTCCGGCATGAGCTACGCCATGCTTGAAGCGCAAAAAGGCGTGCAGTGGCCGTGTACCGACGGTGCGAAAACCGGCACGCAGCGTTTGTATGCCGACGGCAAATTCGAATACGACAACGGTCGCGCCAAGCTGATTCCGCTGCCGTATATCGAGAACAACGAAGTGCCCGACGACACCTATCCGTTCTGGTTGAACTCGGGTCGCGTGGTCGAACATTTTCATACCCGCACCCGCACCGGCAAGATGGGCAATCTGAACAAGTTTTCGCCGACGCCGTACATGGAAATGAACCCGGATGCGGCGAAGCCTTTGGGTATCGTGCATGGCAGCTACGCGCGCTTGACGACGCGGCGCGGCGACGCGGTGGTGATGGTGCAGTTGACGCAACGCGTGCCGCCGAACATGGTGTTCGTGCCGTTCCACTTTCACGAATGCGTCAATCGACTAACTTTGGGTCTGCTCGATCCGCACTCGCGCCAGCCGGCGTACAAGCAGTGTGCAGTCAAGATCGAAGCCGCCGCCGACCAGCAGGCTGCGGCCGTGCGCAACGTCGCTGCGCGGGCGTACTGAGGACGCGCCATGATTACAAACCATTCGACCACAGAGGCACGGAGACACAGAGAAAAACGAGAAAGATCCAACAGAGCATCCCTACAGCTTTGCTGTTCTCTGTGTCTCTGTGCCTCTGTGGTTAAAGGTTTTCCATGCACAATCTGATTCGTCCCGAAGAGCGCGATTACGCACGTTTATCACTTGCGCTTGCGCCGCACCCCGAGCTTAACCGCTACGGCAAGCCGATCCAGCTCGTCGACGAAACCGACCCGCTGGCAGGCAAAAGCCTGCGCATCAACGGCGATCCCGGTGTCGGCACAAATCCCAATCGCTACAAGCAACACGGCTTTTATTTCAACGCCGACAACTGCATCGCCTGCCACGCCTGCGAAGCTGCGTGTTCGGAGAAAAACGACCTGCCCGCGCATATCGCATTTAGATCAGTCGGCTACCTCGAAGGCGGCACCTTTCCGGCGACCACGCGCGTCAACATCTCGATGGCGTGCAATCACTGCGACGACCCGGTCTGCCTCAAGGGTTGCCCGACGCTCGCGTACACCAAGTTCGCCGAGTACGGCGCGGTCTTGCAAGACCCCGACATCTGCTTTGGTTGCGGCTACTGTACCTGGGTCTGCCCGTACAACGCGCCGCAGCTCGATACCAAAGCGGGGCATGTCTCCAAATGCAATATGTGCGTCGACCGGCTCGAAGTCGGCCTGAAACCCGCGTGTGTGGCGGCGTGTCTCGCGGGCGCACTGGATTTTGGCGTGATCGAAACCAAGCCGGACAATCGCGAAATGCTCGACGCGCAAATTCCCGGCTTCCCGACGCCCGAGATTACCCATCCCAACATCCGCTTCCAGCAGGCCAAAAGCCTGCCGCGTGAAATGCGCCGCACCGACTCGATGCCGCTCAGATACGAGCGCGACGATGCGACTAAAACCTATCATCCGAAAGTCGCGGAGGACGGTCGTCCGCGTGCGTGGAATCTGAAAAAGCTGCGCTCGCGCGAAGACCCGCTGGTGATTTTTACGCTGGTGTCGCAGCTCGTCATTGGCGCGTTTCTGCTGCTGTTTCTTGGCGCGCAGATGGGGATAAGCGCACTCGCGCCCGCTGCGCATCCGGTCTTGCACGCCACGCTGCTGATCGCGCTGCTCGGTTTCGAGACGCTCGCGCTGGTGCTGTCTACGCTGCACCTCGGACGACCGCACCGTTTCTACCGCGCGTTCAACAACCTCAAGTATTCGCCGGTGTCGCGCGAAGTGGCGGCCATCGCCGTGTTCTACAACCTGCTCGGCGGCTATACCTTGTTCACCGCGTTGTCGGGTGCATTCACCTGGCTACCCGCTGGTCTCGTTGTGGGCTTGGGTCAAGCGTGTGGCTGGGGCGCAGTCGTAGCCGGCCCTGCTGCGCTGTATTTCATGTCGCGCATCTATCGCATCCCGGCGCGTCCGTTCTGGAATCACTGGCAGGTGATGACCAGCTTTTATGGCGCGATGCTGACGCTGGGCGCGTTGGCTGTGGCCGTGCCGTATGGCTGGACGCTCGCCGCGCAAGGCTTGCCGGTCGCCGAACTGCTCGCGCCGCTGGCGGGGGTGATTGCGCTAGGGCTGTTGATCGAAGCAGTCGGGCTGGGTTTCCACGCGCGTTTTCTCAATCGTATTGGCGGCGAAGGCGGTGCCGCGCATTACCTGCAACGCACTGATTTTGGCTACGCGTGGATTGCGCGCAACGTCGGAATGTTGCTTGGTTTCGTTGGTGCGGCAGCGTTGGCGGTGGCGGGCGGCAGCATGGCCGCCTGGAGCCTGCTCGCGCTCTTCGTTGTGGCGAGTGCATTGGTCGGCCGCGCGCTGTTTTACGTGCTGGTGATTCCGACGACGATGCCCGGCGCATTTTTCTGGCGCAACAAGGGCTTTGAGGAACACGCGCGCGAGACGGGTCTGGCCGATATGCCGCAGGTGGGTGTGCTGCCATGCACGCACTAGCGCAGGCCGCCTTGGCGTGGAGATACCGCAATGACAAAGGAGAATCGCCTGCCCGCGTGTCCGACCGAATTAGAGACCGGCATTTTCATGGCGGCCTACGATTCGCCGCTGCATCGCCAACGTCGCGCGGCAGCGATGGTGCTGCTCGGCGCGAAGCATACGCTGCGCGGGCTGCTGTTCAGTTGGCCGGCCTACGTGTTGGGCTTGGCGGCGTTTGCCAGCGGTCAGGTTCACGCGCTGGCGTACCTGCTGCTGTTGATCCCGGCGCTTGCGGTGTCGGCTGTGTTATTGGTGCGCGGCGTGCGCGACGATTATCGCAGTCGGGTCAAGGGCGTACTTCTGGCCGAAAAATTCGTACGTGGGCTGCTGTTCCCGGCAGCGCCATAGTGTTTATTAAAAAAGCAAAGGAAGCATCATGAATAACAACTGGCTCGATGTGTGCGAACTCACCGATATCCCCCAACTCGGCGCGCGCGTGGTGAATCACGGCGGCCTGAACATCGCCGTGTTCCGCTCTGA
>JAYVLR010000049.1:0-3576 GCA_043759395.1 Thiobacillaceae bacterium | reverse complement strand
AAAAACGACCGGCTCCTGATCCATAACGGAGAATACACTTGGGACATTACCGTGAGCGCGCTGTCAATGTTGCGCGGCTCGGCGGAAGTGGCGCGCACCTTGTATGGAGAAAGCCAGGATAGCCAGGCGCAGCGCGAACAGCAGCGAGCGGAGCGCCGTAGCGATCCCGCCGCGCATTCGGGCAGGCCGACGAAAAAAGACCGGCGCATGATCCGGCGATTTATTTCCGCTTGATGCTGCCTTTTCAGGGCAAGCTGGCTTTCAGCGCCTTCAGGCAGTAATCCACGTTTGCCTGCTTGGCCGAATAGCCCATCAGGCCGATGCGCCAGATTTTGCCCGCCATATCGCCCAGGCCTGCGCCGATTTCGAGGTTGAATTCGGCGAGCAGTCGGGCGCGCACGGCGGCTTCGTCGACGCCTTCTGGCACGTAGATCGAGTTGAGTTGCGGCAGACGGGCGGATGCTTCGACCACGTAGCGCAGCCCCATCGCTTCGAGACCGGCTTTGAGTTTTTCGTGCATCGTGCGGTGGCGCGCCCAGGCGTTTTCCAGGCCTTCTTCTTCCAGGATGACCAGTGCTTCATGCAGGCCGTACATGGGGTTGATCGGCGCGGTGTGGTGGTAGGTGCGCTTGCCGGCGGACTGCCAGTAGCCGAGCACCAGATTCAAATCGAGAAACCAGCTTTGCACAACGGTAGTACGGGCTTTCAGCTTGGCGATGGCGCGTTCGGAGAACGACACCGGCGACAGGCCGGGCGTACACGACAGGCATTTCTGGCTGCCGGAATACGCCGCGTCGATGCCCCACTTGTCCATGTAGAGCGGCGTGCCGCCGAGACTGGTGACGCAGTCCATGATCGTCAGTGCGCCAAATTCCTGCGCGATCTTGCCGAGCGTTTCGGCATCGCTTTGCGCGCCGGTCGAGGTTTCAGCGTGGACGAAGGCGAGGATTTTTGCATCGGGGTTGGCCTTGAACGCATCGCGCACTTTCTGCGGATCGACCGCCGCGCCCCAGGCATCGTCCACCACCACCGGCACGCCGCCGGTGCGCTTCACGTTCTCCAGCATGCGCCCGCCGAACACGCCGTTGCGACACACAATCACCTTGTCGCCCGGCTCCACCAGATTCACAAAGCACATTTCCATCCCCGCCGAACCCGGTGCGGAGACCGGGAAGGTCAGCGCGTTATCGGTCTGGAACGCCATCCGCAGCATGGCCTTGATCTGCTCCATCAAATCGACGAAAGCGGGGTCGAGATGGCCAATAGTCGGGCGTGCCATCGCGTCGAGAATGCGCTGCGGTACGTCGGACGGGCCAGGACCCATGAGAATGCGCTTGGGGGGGATAAAAGAAGCGGTCATAACCTTGCTCTCAGTGTGGAAAATATCAATTAAAACAAAGGTTTGATTCTACTGGCAAATGGCGGATCGGGACATCATTGCCTGCTTGTGATTTTAAACCGGGCGCGCTCAATAATCACTTGTAACGCCCGCATCTGCGTCTATGGTTGGATTTTAGCGTGGAGTGGGGTGGCATATGAAGACGGACGGCAGGGTTTCACTATCAGTGCTTGGCGGGCTAGGTGCGCTGGGTATCGTGATGGGAGCGTGTCCTCAGGCAAGGGCGGAATCTGCGGCAGGCATGAGTTTGTCTGCAGCCGAGCAGACAGCGGTGTTCAAGGCGGCGGGCTTCAAGCAGAAGGGCAAGGAATGGCGCGCCTGTGACACTGGTGATTCCGGTGCGCCCTACGACCCGGGCGTGATTGGAGAAGTGCGTGATCTCAACGGCGATGGGCGTCCCGAAGCCGTGGTGACCGAAGGCGGAAGCTACTGTTACGGCAATACTGGGACGGGATTTACCTTGCTGAGTAAGCAAGCCAACAGTCGTTGGAAAGTGATAACCGGCAACAGCGGCATGCCCGAGTTCCTGAAAACCAAAGGCAAGGACGGCTGGCCGGATATTTCAGTTGGCGGCCCGGGATTCTGTTTTCCGGTGGAACGCTGGGATGGCAAGACTTACAAATTGAATCGTTTCGAGTACCGGGGCAAGCGCTGCAAGCCGCCGAGGTGAGCGTGGCCGGTGACGCTTTAGCGGTAGTTGTTGCCGACTTGTCAGCTTTACAACTACGGCCCCCACTTGCGGGTGGAATATTCTGAGGCTTAGGCGGGCGGCTCGCCCATCAACGGCCGCATTGCCGTCAGCATGCTGTTGAATATGCGCGGGTGGACTTTTTCCTGCTCGGCCAGCATCTGCTTCATGGCGTAGCGCTGCTGCGGCTTGGCGAAACACGCGGGGCAATTCTCGAAGATGACCGGGAGTCCGGAGTCCACCGCAAACGCGCGGGTCTGGCGTTCGCGCGCATAGACAAACGGACGAATGACGCGCAGGTCGGCGGCATCGTTGAGGTAGTGCGGCGACATGGTGCGCAGCTTGCCGCCGAACAGCATCGACAGCATCAGGGTTTCGGCCAGATCATCGAGGTGATGCGCCATCGCGACGACGTTGCAGTTTTGTTCGCGCGCAGCGCGATAGAGAATGCCGCGCCGCATCCGGGAGCAGTACGCGCAATAGGAATCCGAGTCCTTGGTCAGCGTTTTTTGCGCTTCAACCATGATCGGTTGCGATTCCAGAAAGTGTGGCACGCCGAGTCCGGCCAGGTAGGGTTTCAACGGCGACGGGTCGTATTGGTCGGATTGCGGATCAACGGTACAGGCCAGCAACTCGAATTTCACTGGCGCTTTCTGTTGCAGGTGATGCAGCGTGTGCAGCAAGGACAACGAATCTTTGCCGCCGGATAATCCCAGCAAAATCCGGTCGCCGTTGCGGATCATTTGGTAGTCGCCGATGGCGCGCCCGGCCTCGGTGAGGAGTGAGCGGGAAGGTTTGATCCAGGCGGGTGTCGTCATATTCATGTGGAAAATTGCAGTGCGTGGAGTTGCGCGTAGCGGCCATTTTTGGCGATGAGTTCGGCGTGCGGCCCGATTTCGATGATGCGCCCGGCCTCGAGCACGACGATGCGATCGGCGTGTTCAATGGTGGACAGCCGGTGTGCGATGACCAGCGTAGTGCGGTTGGCCATCAGGGTGTCAAGCGCGGCCTGGACATGGCGCTCGGATTCGGTATCAAGCGCGGAGGTCGCTTCGTCGAGGATCAGGATGGGCGCATTTTTGAGCAGGGCGCGGGCGATGGCGATGCGCTGGCGCTGGCCGCCGGACAGTCTCATGCCGTTTTCCCCGACCTGGGTGTCTAGCCCATCGGGCAGTTTCTCGATGAACTCCCAAGCGTGGGCGGCGACGCAGGCGTCGCGAATGCTGGCGAGGCTTGCGTCGCGTTGCGCGCCATACGCGATGTTTTTCGCCAGCGTGTCGTTGAACAGCACGATGTCTTGCGACACCAGCGCAAGATTGGCGCGCAGGCTGGCGAGCGTGAGCCGGGTCGTGTCGATGCCGTCGAGCAGCAGCGTGCCGGAATCAGGGTCGTAAAAGCGCGGCACCAGATTGGCCAGCGTGGTTTTGCCGGCGCCGGATGCGCCCACCAGAGCGACGGTTTCTCCGGGCGCAATAGTCAGCGTGACCGC
>JAYVLR010000048.1:0-12000 GCA_043759395.1 Thiobacillaceae bacterium | reverse complement strand
CGGGTAAGCGCGTGTTGGTCACTGCCGGACCCACTTTCGAGCCGATCGATCCGGTGCGCGGCATGACCAATCGCAGTTCAGGAAAAATGGGTTATGCCGTAGCGCAAGCGGCGGCAGAAGCGGGTGCCGACGTGTGTTTGGTGTCGGGCGCGACCTGTTTGGCGGTGCCCCCGGGGGTGCGCCGCGTGGATGTTCAAACTGCGCTGGATATGCGCACTGCGGTTCTGCGCGAGGCAAATGGAGCGGCTGTGTTCATTAGTGTGGCGGCGGTCGCAGATTATCGTATCGCTGCGCCAGCCGCTCAGAAGATCAAGAAAAGTGAGGACTCCATCACGCTGCAACTCGAACTCAATCCCGACATTCTTGCCGAAGTCGCAACGCTGCCTGATGCGCCATTTTGTGTGGGTTTTGCCGCCGAAACCGAACGTTTGATCGAGCATGGCGAAGCCAAACGCCGCAGAAAAAATATCCCGCTCCTGGTGGGGAATCTGGTACAGGACACGCTGGGACGCGATGAAGCCGAGTTGGTGCTGTTCGATGATGCGGGTCAGCATACCCTGCCCCGAACCGGTAAATTAGCTCAGGCACGGCGACTGATCGCCCATATTGCCACCCTCTTAACATGATGAAGTCCCGACGAAAATGAAAATAGATGTCAAGATTCTCGACGGTCGCATGCGCGATCAACTCCCGCAATACGCTACTACAGGTGCTGCTGGCCTGGATTTGCGCGCGTGTATTGACCAAACCATCACCATCAATCCGGGTGAAACGCAGTTGATCGCGACGGGTTTATCCATTCATATTCGGGATCCGGGTTACGCCGCGCTGATTTTGCCGCGTTCGGGCCTGGGTCATAAACACGGCATCGTGCTGGGCAACCTGGTCGGGCTAATCGACTCTGATTACCAAGGCCCACTCATGGTGTCGTGCTGGAACCGCAGCCAGACGGCGTTTGCGTTAGCGCCGATGGAACGCCTGGCGCAACTGGTGATCGTCCCGATGATACAAGCCGAATTTAATGTGGTGGATGACTTTGACGCAAGCGGGCGCGGCGCAGGCGGCTTCGGGAGTACGGGGCGACAGTAATGTCGGTAAAACGCACCCGTGTGTCGAAAAACTTTACACTCAAGGCGGTCAGGCTGCCGGATACGCAAGAATCCGGGCTTGTTTTGGCAAGGCATGGTTATTGCTGCAACCCTGGATACATAGGGGGGACGGCTCGCTGTCCCTGTTGCAGAAATAACAAATAACCCGGGCTCGGCGTTTGCCATGTCGAAGTTGTCTATCTTGCGTTTTGGAGTATTGCTCGCGGTGGCGCTGATGTTGCTCGCGGGTCTCGCCACGATTGGCGTTTACCAAAGTCGGCCACAGTCTGCGGATGAGGTTGGCGATGTGCCTGCGAAGCCGGTGATGGCCGCGCAAATCGAGTTCATGGCGGAGGCCATGCGCCGTACCGTTGCGCGTATTGCTGCGCACCCGCAAACCCTGGCCTGTTTTGAATCAACCGCTGCCAATATTTGCCAGCAGCAAGCCGCCAACCTGTATTTGCTCAATCAGGATGCCACGGTTTTATTCGTCACAGACGATGCGCAGGCATCGCGCCAGCTTCTGCCCGGGTTTTTACCTAACGAAACACGGCGATTAATCAGCAGTGCATCTGCGGGTAATGCCAGCGCCACGTCCGCGACGTTCAATTTGTCGCTTTCGCACCCGGTCGCCAATGCAGCGGGCCGCCGCTTGGGCTTTGTCATCATCGAGCAGAGCATCCCGCAACTACAAACGCTGTTTGATACCCTGCCGCTGCCCGAGGCGGCCACCTATGCCGAGTTGCAGCAAGTGCAGGGTAATACGCCGCCCAGTGTGCTGATGCGGCGCGGCAATCAGGCCATCAAGAAAGGCAATCGCCCGAGCCTGACCGCATTGCAAGGCACGCCCTGGCAAATCGCGGTGTGGAATAACGACCGGCCCCAAGTTGCAAAAATCGCACCGTATGTGCTGGCCTGGGTGATCGCATGTCTGGCGATTGCGGTACTGGTCGCCTCAAGCTTATTGGCATTGCGCCACCGCATTCAGGATAACTTGCAGGTACTGGTCAAGCTCACCAATGACGTGCGGCAACAGCGGCTGCGTCCGGATTACGCTGTTAATCTCACCGAATTCGATGCTCCGCTGGGCACCATGTTAAAGCTTGGCCGTGTCATGCTCGGCAAGCAAAAAGAAGCCACAACGCAGGCGCGCATCGATCACTTATCCCAGGTTCATAATCGCCGTAGTTTTGATGAGAAGCAAAAAGAACTGTTTGCCGGCCTGAAGGATGGGTGGGCGCATAGCCTGCTGATCCTCGACATTGATAATTTCAAGCAGGTTAATGACACCTTTGGCCACGAGGCGGGAGACCAGCTCATTATCAAGTTTGGCCTTGCGCTGAAAAACAGCCTGCGTGAGAGTGACTTTATTGCGCGTCTCGGCGGCGATGAGTTCTGCGTGCTGTTCCCGTTTACGCCGCTGGATCGCGCCAAAGAACTGGCCGACCGCTTGCGTGAGAATATGCCGGACAACGTTGAGCTGATTCCTGGTGTGATGCAAAAGCTTTCGTGGAGCGGCGGTCTCGGCGAGTACAGAAAGAGTGACGGCCATGAAAACGAGGCGCTCGCCCGTGCGGATGCCGCGTTGCTGGAAGCCAAGCGCAATGGCCGCAACATCACGCGCGTGAGTGCTGCGGCTTAGATTGCCTCCGGCTGTCGAATTCTTCGCCGGAGCACGGCGATGCCCAGCATGAGCCCGCAGACCGTCCAGACCGGCGCATTTCCCCAATGCACATACGGGGTGCTGCCTGTATACCCGGTTACTGTTCCGAGCAATACCCCGAGTGTAAATGGCGGGAGAGTCGTCAGCAGTTCACCCTTGTGATTGATGATCGCGGTGAGTCCGGTATTGGTTGCGCGCAGCATCATCCGCCCGCTTTCGAGCGCGCGCATTTGCGATATTTGCGCGTGCTGCCACAGTGCCAGCGAATCGCCAAACCACGCATCGTTGCTGACGTTGGCAAGCACGCTGGCAGCAGGGAGCTGGCGGATAATTTCGTCACCGAATACGTCTTCGTAGCAAATATTCATCGCGACGGATTGTCCGCCCACTTGCAGGGGTGAGGGTGTCGTGCTGCCCCGGGCAAAATCGGACAGCGGAATGTGCAGCACTTCAATCACCCAGCCCAATAAGGGTTTCAGCGGGATATATTCTCCGAACGGCACCAGATGGGACTTGTGGTATGCCTGAGTGGGTGCGCTGCCAAAACTGAGCACGCTGTTGTAATACGCGCCGCTGGGCGAACCGGTCGGCAGCCCGGCCAAAATATCACCGCCATTTTGCCGACCGATCCGGACAAGTTTTTCACGGTAGGCCGCAGGTAACTGCGACTCGAAAAGCGGCAAAGCCGTTTCGGGAAAGATGACCAATTGCGCGGGATGCGCTGCTGCCAGGCGCGCATAAAGCGCGAGTGTCTCGGCAGTTTTTTCCGGATGCCATTTTATTTCTTGCGCGATGTTCCCCTGCACCAGCGCCACGGTTGAAATGCGGCCAGTCGAGGTAGTCCAAGACTGCATGTGCAGTCCCCAGCCGCTTATCAGCAGAAGTGCGCTGCCGCATAGCCCCCACAGCAGAGAGGCGCGAGTACGCCGATGGCCGAGGCTCCACACCAGCAAGCTTGCCAGCAAGGCACTGAAATAGGACACACCGTAGACCCCGATGAGTGGCGCGTACCCGGCCAGCGGGCTGTGCGGAACCTGCGAATAGCCTAATGCCAGCCAGGGGAAGCCAGTGAAAATCCAGCCGCGCGCGCCCTCCTGAAGCACCCATAGCGTGGGAGCCAGCCATAGGAGCGCTGTATTGCGCTGGCGCAAGAACACAAAGAGCGCGCCGACACAGGCAATGAACAGCGCAAGAAAGCCGCAGAACAGCACAGTGGCCAATCCGGCGAACCAGGCGGCCATGCCGCCATAAGTGTGCAGGCTGATAAAAATCCAGCTGATGCCTGAGCCGAAAAATCCCAGGCCGAAGGCCAAACCGGTAAAAAAACCTGCGCGAACAGAGGTCGTGGCATGCCACTGCCAAAATAATAGCGCCAGGCCAAGAATGGATAAGGGGTAAAGATTGAATGGCGCAAATCCGCCGACAGCGAGAATTCCCGCCGCGAAGCTTGCAGACAGCGCTAGCACTACGCGCCTGGCGCTTCGAAATCGACGTGGCCGTCGATCACCGTGAACTGCACCTGGCCGTTCATCGGGTGGCCGATGAAGGGTGTGTTTTTACCTTGGCTGCGTAGCGTGCGGCGACTGACTTGCCATTCGCTGTGCTCATCGAATAGGCAAATATCCGCGTTTGCACCGACCGATAAATGGCCGTTTGGAATCCCCAGAATTTGCGCGGGTTTCCACGAAACCAGTTCAATCGCCTGACTGAGAGGCACACCCATTTCACGCGCCCACTTTAAAGTCAGCGGCAGCAGTAATTCAACACCCGAGGCTCCCGGAGACGACTCGCCAAACGGCACCTGCTTCTCGTCATCGTCGACTGGCGTGTGATCCGAGCAGATAGCGTCGATACCTCCATCGCGCAGCGCTTCGCGGATAGCGTCACGATCACGTAAGCCGCGTACCGGCGGCGCGAGGTGCATGTGCGCGTCAAAGCTGGTGAGATCCATTTCGGACAAGTGCAGATGCGTGGCGGCGACATCACAGCTAATCGGCAAACCTTCCTGTTTGGCCGTGCGCACCATTGCAATCCCGTCGCGGGTTGACAGGCGCGTGATGTGGATGCGCGCGCCGCTGTGGCGCGCCAGTTGCAGAATCGTGGCGAGTGCAACGGTTTCGGCAAGTGCCGGGATGCCGGGTAGCCCCAGACGGCTCGCCACTGCGCCATCGTGCGCGACACCGCGTCCCAGATGAAAATCCTGTGGCCGCAGCCAAACGGCAAAGCCGAAGGTGGCGGCGTACTCCAGTGCGCGCAACAGCGCCTGCGTGTCCATGATCGGCACATTCGCCTGGGTAAACGCCACACACCCGGCTTCCCGCAGCTCGGCCATTTCGGTCAGGGTTTTGCCTTCGAGCCGCTGGGTCAAAGCGCCCAGCGGATACACGCGCGGGCCGGGCAGATTCTTGGCACGGAATTTCAGCATTTCGACCAGACCCGGTTCATCCAGCGGCGGATCAGTATCGGGTGGACAGGCTAGAGAAGTGATGCCGCCTGAAGCGGCCGCCAGCATTTCCGATTCGAGCGTGGCCTTGTATTCAAAGCCCGGTTCGCGCAAGCGCACCGAGAGATCAACCAGGCCAGGGCAGACGATCAGGCCTTTGGCGTCGATCACGCGATTGGCATGAAAATCAGCGGGCGCGCGTCCCACGCCGACGATTTTGCCTGCCGCGACATAGACATCCGCCAACTGATCCAGCTTGTTTTTGGGGTCGATCACGCGCCCGTTTTTAATCTGGAGTTTCATGCCGCGCGCCCGTGTTGAATGCGGCGCGTCATGCCGCGCGCCCGTGTTGAATTGAGGCGCGTCATGCCGCGCCTCCTGCCAACAACGCCATCACCGCCATGCGCACCGCGATGCCGTAGGTGACTTGCGGCAGGATGACGGACTGCGCGCCATCGGCCACTTCCGAGTCGATCTCCACGCCGCGATTCATCGGGCCGGGGTGCATCACGATGGCATCGGGTTTGGCCAGCGCCAGCTTGTCCAGCGTCAGACCATAAAATTTGAAGTACTCCTGAGCCGACGGCAGGCGCGCGCCTTTCATCCGCTCATTTTGCAGGCGCAGCATGATAATCACATCGCAACCGCGCAAGCCTGTCTGCATATCATGAAAAACCTTCACCCCCATTTGCTCCACGCCTGTGGGCAGCAAGGTTTTGGGTGCGATCACGCGCACTTCCGGCACGCCCAGGGTGGTCAGCGCATGGATTTGCGATCGCGCCACGCGCGAGTGCAGCACGTCGCCGACGATGGCAACGGTAAGGTTGTGAAATGCGCCCTTGTAACGGCGGATCGTAAACATGTCGAGCAGGCCTTGCGTCGGGTGCGCGTGGCGGCCATCGCCCGCATTGACCACCGAGATATGCGGTGCAACATGTCCGGCGATCAAATGCGCCGCACCGCTTTGCGCATGGCGCACGACGAACATATCGGCATGCATCGCTGCCAGATTGTCGACCGTATCCAGGATGGTTTCGCCCTTGCTTTGACTGGACGTGGCGATGTTCAGATTGACCACATCGGCCGACAGCCGCTTGGCAGCGATTTCGAAGGTGGTGCGGGTGCGCGTTGAGGGTTCGAAGAACAGATTGAAAATCGACTTGCCGCGCAACAGCGGCACTTTTTTAACTTCACGTTCGCCCACATCCATGAAGGACTCGGCGGTGTCGAGGATTTTGATCAACGTGGCACGCGGCAAACCGTCCAGAGTCAGCAGGTGGCGCAAATAGCCGTCAGAAGTCAGTTGTCGATTCATGCGAGCGACATTATGAGGCTTCCATCGTCGCCGCGCGAGAGAGTCAGGTTTTGTCCGGGCGGAATGTCGAGATTGATGCCGGTGAAGTCCGGGCGGATCGGAAGTTCATGCCCGCCGCGATCCACCAGCACCGCCAGCCGGATCGACGCCGGACGGCCATAGTCAAACAGCTCATGCATTGCCGCGCGCATGGTTCGGCCAGTGTAGAACACGTCATCCACCACAATTACTTCACGCCCCTCGATTTCAAACGGCAGACGCGAAGGCTTGACCTGTGGATGCAAGCCGATGCGCGAGAAATCGTCGCGATAGTGGGTAATGCTTAACATGCCAAGCGGCGTGGCGACCCCTAACAGATGGTGCAGACGCTCGGCAATCCATACGCCGCCGCTGTGAATGCCCGCCAGCGCGGTGTCAGCGGAAAGGCTGGGGCGGATGGCATCTGCCAGTCGGGCGATGAGCGTATCTACGTCAGGCAGCAAGTCGGCCATCAAAAAATCCCTGCAATATCAGTTGAGCGGCGACCGCGTCCAGCATCGCCTTGTTTTTTTTGCCGTGTACCCCGGCCGCGTGCAGTTCGTCTTTAGCCGCAGTGCTGGTATAGCGCTCGTCAACCCAAAACACGGACAGATTAAACCGGGATTCCAGCTTTTTGGCAAAATTACGCGCCACCCGCGTCATGGTGTGTTCCGTCCCGTCTTCGTGCGTGGGCAGGCCCATCACCAGCAGCACAGGCTGCCATTCGAGAATCAGTTTTTCAATTGCAGCAAGCCGGGCATCGGTTGATTGTGCCTGAATGACAGACAGGGGGTGCGCGACACCGATCCCCAATTCACCGGAGGCTACGCCGGTGCGCTTCAAGCCCAGATCGAATGCCAGTACCGTGCCGCGCTCGAACTCAGACATGGGGTGCTGCTGCGATCATGCGTGCCCTGCTTCGTCAGACAGATTGGAAAAATCGATGCCGAGCAGACGGATGGCCGCATGCAGGCGTGCGCCGGGTTCAAGATCAAAAATGACCTGCGGGTCGGCAGCGACCGAGAGCCAGGCATTGCGTTTGATTTCTTCTTCAAGTTGCCCGGCTTCCCAGCCGGCATAGCCCAACGACACCATGAACTTATCGGGCCCCGCGCCCTGGCTGACCGCCTCAAGCACGTCTTTCGACGTGGTCAGGCTGACCGCATCTTTCACCGTGATGGTCGAGTTGAATATTTGCGGCGGGGTGTGCAGTACAAAGCCACGTTCGGTTTGTACCGGGCCGCCAAAATAGACGGTTTGCTTTTGCAGACGTTCGGGCAGCGACAGGCCGATTTGTTCGAACAGCGTTGATAAATCCAGTTCGATCGGGCGATTGACCACCACGCCCAGCGCGCCTTGCTCCCCATGGTCACAAATATACGTCAGTGCACCGTTAAAATTCGGGTCGACCATGTTGGGCATGGCAATCAGAAAATGATGAGTAAGATTGACGGTATCCATAAGTCGCTCCATTTTAATGCCACATGCGCAAGAACCCAAACGAGACGGCTCGTTTGCCTTTTGAATCCGCCCACTTATAACAGCTGGCAATGCCCATGCCCGAACTTGGCAAACTCGGGTTTGATTGTGCGCTGGCCTGGTTTCGGTGGGACTTGCGTGATTTCGACCACGCTGCGCTTTATCACGAGCACTGCAAGCGCGCTCTTCACGGTGAAATCCCGCCTGGCTTATTCCGCACCTACCAGCTGGTCGGAGCGGGTGAATGTCCAGGTACGGGTAATGGACAAAATATCGGCTTTCTTCCGCATCTCTTCCGGGAAGTGTGCATAGGGCGCGGCGAGCTCAACAATTTTGATCGCCGCCGCATCCAGAATCTTTGATCCGGATGAGCGGTCCACGTCCACGGCCTCGATGCGGCCATCGGCATAGACCGAGACCGTGAGCTTGAGGCTGCCATACACACCCTGACGGCGAGCCGCTTCCGGATAATTGAGATTGCCGACGCGCTCGACCTTGGTTACCCAGTCCATCACGTAGCTTGCAAAGGCGTATTCACGCACGTTCGCGCCGACGAAGGCGCGCTTGGGGCGTTTTTGATATTCGTCCCACTGCTGCGAAACGCGCGCCTGGAGCTGTGCCATTTCGCGCGACTGCACGGCTAATTGATCGGCGTTGAGGGGGGTATCGGGAGGGCGTGGGGCAGGCGCGAGCGGGGCTTCCGGTTTCAGTTGCGTCAGTAATTGCCGGGTTTGTTGTTCCAGAAACTTGACGTGTGACTGCAAGGCCTTTTCTTCAGCGCCGGTTTGTGCCTCGGCACTGGCAGGCAACGGGCTTTTCATGCGCCGGTCATCGTCGGTATTGCCGCCGCCCGCCAGATTGACCTGCCCCAGCGCATCCGGGTTCAGGGGAGCTTCACGGCTTTTAGCGTTCACCAGTACCACTTCGATGGGCACGCTGTTGTCTTCGAACAGACGCGGGTTGATCGGGGCGATTTTGGTCGACATGACCATGCCGTGCAGCGCAGCCGAGAACAGCACTGCAATGGCAATGCGCGTACTCCAGTCGGCAGGGTTGGGGCGGGCTTGTGACACGGGGCGCGTGAGGTTCGGGCAGCCTTGATTCTACGAGACTGCTGCCGCCGTGTCAGTAGGCGTTTCCACTAAAGGCGCCGCCAATAGCTCAATCAGTTCGGCGTGAAAGCTGATGTCGAGCAGATCAATCTGCGAGATCGCCAGCCGTACCCTGCTGCCCGGTGCGCTGCCTGCAACAGAGGGGGCGCGCGTCACCATCGGCAGCGTCTCGAAGCGCACCAGGTCTTCGCGGATGACGCTGGCGGTGACTTCAGTCAGGTTTTCCTGCTGTAGCCAGCGCAGCATCCAGTAGCGTTCCATACGCCGCTGAAAGTCGTTGTACGCATCGTAGGCCAGCTCAAATTCGCGCACCACCGAAAACAGTTTTTCGCTGCGCGGCGGGTACACGGGGTCTGCGCCTTGCACCACGCTGATAATCTGCCGCTGATTGACCAGATCGACATAGCGCCGCAGCGGCGACGACGACCAGGCATATTGATCCACACCCAGACCCTGGTGCGGCTCCGGCGAAGTGGTCATGCGCGTTTTGCCATTGTTTTGTGCGCGATAGATGCCGGGCACGCGCTTTTCGGCCAGCCAGCCGCCCCAATGCGCGTTGGCATAAATCATCAATTCGGAGACCACCTTGTCGATCGGGCTGCCGCGTTTACGCGTACTGATTTCAACCCGATCATCGATCACCTTGAAGTTGTAATCGACGCGGTCCACTGTGTCGGCTTTGCCGCGCCCTGCTTCGAGTGCGGCGGCAAACGCCCACAGCCATTCCAGCTCGCGCCGGTAAGCGTAATCGGGCGCAGCGGGGTTGGCCAGCGTGTCGCTGTTAAATAGCTGCTCCAGCGCTTCGTGCCGCAGATTGGCGGCGATATGCACTTGCTCCAGCTTGGTTTCGGTCGCGATCACGCGCAAATCCGGCGTGACTTCCACATACAGCGACAAGGCCGGGCAGTCATGCATCTCGCCCAGGGTGTAGTGGTGGATGAAGGCATCCGGCAACATGGTGATTTTGCTGCCGGGGAAATACACCGTTGACAGCCGCTCGCGCGCCACCGCATCCAGTGCCGAATCGGGCATCACGCCGAGCGCCGGTGCTGCGATATGAATGCCGACGCGGAGGTTGCCGGACGGCAGCCACACAACCGAAAACGCATCGTCGATTTCGGTCGTTGCTTCGTCGTCCATGCTGAACGCAGACACCCCCGCGTGCGGCAGCGCAGGCGGGTCAACCGGCTCCGTCACCGGACTGAAGCCCGTGCCACGCGGGAAATGCTCCAACTGAAAACTAGCCAGGTGAAACTCAAGCGTGGACGGAATCGCCCCGCAGCGCTGGATCAGCCGCAGCGGCGACAAGCCGGTCGCGGTTGCTGCATCTTCCAGTGCTTTGAACTCCAGCGTATTTTTGTCCGGCGCAATCAGAATACGCGGGATGAGCGCAGCGTATTCTTCCGGCAACCGAAACGCCGCCAGCTCTGCCGCCAGCCGCGCTTGCCGCTCCGCCGCCAGCCGCTTTTTTTCCAGCCCGGCCTTGGCCGCTGCCAGCGTCTCCGCTGGCGCGGGGCGGTATCGCCCTTTGCCGCGTTTGTGGAAATAAACCGGTGCGGCGTGCAGCTTCAACAGCAGTGCCAGCGATTCACTCGGCACAGGCGCGTGGCCGTAATAGTCCCGCGCCAATTGCTCGAAACCAAATTCGTCCGCGCCCGCGACTTCCCACAAAAAATCCGCATCAAGATCCTGCGTCAGCGTCTCCGCTGTTTGCATCACTTCTGCCGCAGCGGGCGCCACGAAGCGCAGCAGAATCGCCGCCGTCTTGATCTTGCTGCGTTTGCCCGAAGCGGTTTCAACCTGCGCCGTCGCGTCGGACTCAGACAAAATCGAACCAGCCTTGAAATGGCCGTCTTCTTCAAAAATAAGTTGCATTATTGATTCGGCACGACGTGGTTTGAATGAGCGCGTTGGATAAGCGCTTGCGATTCTGTTATTGATGCAGAGTGTGCCGAATCAATAAAAATTAAACTTATGTTTTTATTGAGGCCGCTCAAAGATACAAACAGAGCCAGACTGATTGCACTGTGTTGGTCAGGTTCAAAAATCATGTGTCCGTCTCAATAAAAATCCAGGATAAGGGGGAGGTGGCGCTCGAAACCGGTAAAGCCATGATCGCCACCGGCTTCGACAATGTGCCGGGTGCCCGCGTAGTAGCTTAGCGCATCGCGATAATCCAGCACCTTGTCGCCGGTTTGCAGCATCAGCAAATAGCGTTCAGGGCAGGTGGGGTGGACAACATCCAGCGCCGCGAGTTCGGCCAGGTGCGCCTCGGTCAATACCCATTTCTTGCCGGTATGCCAGTTGGTTTGCGTGCCCAGCGCCACCCGCAACAGCTTGTGGGCATGCACCGCCGGATTGACCAGTACCGCTTTCCAGGCGTTTTTTTCCGCCAGATAAGTCGCATAAAACCCACCGAGCGAACTGCCCACCAGCGTGACCGAACCCGGCTGGCTGCGCGCCAGTGTGGACTCGATTTTGATGATGGCCTCGCGCGGGCTGTTGGGCAACGCCGGGCAATAATATTCATCCAGCCGCCCCAGACTGGCCATGTAATCGCCGAGTTGACGAGCCTTGCCAGAGGACGGGGAGGAGTTGAAGCCGTGGAGGTAGACGATCATGGGGAGGGATTGTCCGAAAGGGAGCGCAACACCCCAATCTGCGCCAGCAAAGGTGTAACAACCGGCTCGATCTTGCGCCGCATGAGCGAGCCGATGGCGGTGGTTCTGAGAAAAATAGCCCGCACGGTTTCAGCGTTGACGGCGGCGAGCGCGGCGAGCGCAGCGCATTCGGCAGCGAGTTCTGGTGCTACGGCCAGGACGGCGGCCAGCGCAATTTCACGCGTAGCGGCATCGGCATCGCGCAGCGGCGCGCTCCAGTTA
>JAYVLR010000047.1:0-3062 GCA_043759395.1 Thiobacillaceae bacterium | reverse complement strand
AGGTGCCGCATTGTGCGGGGTGCGGGCTGGTGCTGCAAGTTAGTCTAAAGTTTGGCTTGCCTTTTATCCGGGTTATCCCGTACAATCACGGGCTTTAGTGAATCGCCTCCTGGACGTTCAGGGCGCGGCAGTGCTGTAAACATCGCTGCAATCATCAAACACTATAATTATCGAACACATTTATCTATCGAACACATTAGGAGCAGGAAACTATGGCGAACTCCGCCCAGGCGCGTAAACGTGCCCGTCAGGATTCAGAGCAACGCGACCACAATATGAGCTTGCGCTCTACGCTGCGCACTGCGGTCAAGAAAGTCCGCAAGGCGATTGACGCTGGCGACAAGGCTGCGGCGCAGACGGTGTTTCAGGCTTCGATGAGCGTGATTGACCGTATTGCCGACAAGAAGATTGTTCACAAGAACAAGGCTTCACGTCATAAAAGCCGTTTGTCAGGCGCGATCAAGGCGATGGCTTCCTGATTCGCTGCATACGCTTAAAAAACGCCGTCAAAGCCAGTTGGCTTTGACGGCGTTTTTTCATGTCTGTCTGTCTGAAAACAAAAATTCAGTCGTCGTTTTCGGTGACCAGGTCGTTGCTTTTTGCGAAGGTTTGCAGGAAACGGTAGGCATGGGGGTCTTCGGCTTTGAGCTGCCTGTCCACCACTACGCATCGGATTCCGTCGAGCGTCATGGGTTGGACGTGTGGCGAGTAATTCATCCGGTTATCCGGTGCCACGACGGAAAATGCGCCGGCTAGCCGTTCCGCCCAGTCGCTTGGCCGAAACTGGCCGCCCTTGGTGGTAATGCCGCGAATAATGTAGGGGTTGCCTGCGGGGATGTCGGCCATGAATGCGGTCTTGATGAGGTTTGCCGCCATTCTAACATGGCGCTGTTACAAGCGTGGATGGCCTTATGCTTGCAAGGGGCGGACGTTTTGGCGATACTTGCCAGGCTTTTCCGACTAAAAGCGTCAACTATTATTTTGTGGAGGTAGTAAAAAATGAAGAATCCGCTCGACTCGCTCTGGGGTACGGTGATTTCCGGTCTGGTATTGACGGTTGTTCTGTACGTGTTTGCCAATAACTTTCTGATTGCGGGGTAATCAAGCATGGAACATTCGATGGGGATTTTCCGCTGGGTTCATTTTATGGCCGGCGTGATGTGGATCGGTCTGCTGTATTACTTTAACTTTGTGCAGGTTGCTGCGCTGAAAGGTGCTGCTGCTGATGGTACTGCTGCGGGCATCACCAAGCATGTGGCGCCGCGTGCGCTGCTGTTTTTCCGCTGGGCTGCGGTCGTAACCTGGGTGGCGGGTGCGGCCTTGCTGGGTTCGCGTTTCGTTTCTGCGTTTACGCTGACCGGCGGCTCTGAATTGATCGGTTTGGGTGCCTGGCTTGGCACGATCATGCTGTTCAATGTATGGGTGCTGATCTGGCCGAACCAGAAGAAAATTCTGGGCATCGTCACCGCAACTGACGAAGAAAAAAACAAGGCACGTCGTGTTGCCTTCCTGGCTTCGCGAACCAATACCATGTTGTCCATTCCCATGCTGTTTTTCATGGGAGTCGGGAGCCACGGTATCTGATAGCCCAAACACGCTGACCGTAGTAAAATGACGGTTCATTACGGCGGCTTAGGCCGCCGTAATCTTTTCAACGATTGTTGATGAATCAAGGGTGTCTCTAAAAATTCAGAGTTCGCTCAAATGCAAGGCGCGGAAAAAATTTCGCCGCGCCGCATATGCTTTATATGTCAGCAAGAAATTTTTTCCGCAACGCAGCAGTTGGGATGAAATCTGGATTTTTAGGGATGCCCTCAAGCTATGTCTGATCACTTGATGAATACTTACGCTCGCCAGCCCGTCGCCTTTGTGCGCGGCGAAGGCGCCTATTTGTGGGATGAGGCCGGCAAGCGCTATCTGGATGCTGTGGCCGGCGTTGCAGTGAATGGCCTGGGCCATGCGCATCCGCGACTGGTCAAGGCGATCAGCGAGCAGGCGGCGAGTCTGATTCACACCTCGAATCTATATCGTGTGTTGCGCCAGGAAGAACTGGCTGAACGGCTGTGCGAGCTGTCGGGCATGGACCGCGTTTTTTTCTGCAATTCGGGCTGCGAGGCCAATGAAGCGGCGATCAAGCTGGCGCGTTTGTACGGGCACGGCAAGGGCATCGATGTGCCGACCATTATCGTGATGGAAAAAGCGTTCCATGGCCGCACCATGGCAACGCTGACCGCCTCCGGCAGCCGCAAAATTCAGGCGGGCTTTGAGCCTTTGCTGGCCGGATTTGCGCGCGTGCCTTTCGATGACATTGCGGCGGTGCGCCAGGTGGCCGAGCACAACAAGAACGTGGTGGCCGTGCTGGTTGAGGTGGTGCAGGGCGAGGGTGGTGTCAATGTGCTGGGCGCGGATTATCTGGCTCAGCTGCGGCAGATTTGCGACGAGCACGGTTGGTTGCTGATGCTGGATGAAGTGCAGACCGGCATCGGGCGCACGGGAACCTGGTTTGGTTTCCAGCATTCAGGCGTGGTGCCGGATGTGATGGCGCTGGCTAAAGGCCTGGGCGCAGGCATGCCGATTGGCGCGTGCCTGGCGCGTGGTGCGGCGGCAGAAGTATTCAAGCCCGGTAGTCACGGTTCAACCTTTGGCGGCAATCCCCTGGCGTGCGCCGCCGCGCTGGCGACGCTGGAGGCGATGGAGCAGGAAGGTCTGCTCGCCAACGCCGTCAAGATGGGCGACGCCATCCGTGCCGGATTGCGCGCCGCACTGGCTAGTGTAGCGGGCGTGGTCGAGATTCGCGGCGAAGGCCTGATGATAGGCATCGAACTGGATCGGCCTTGTACGGAGTTGGTGGCGATTGCGCGCGAACAGGGCGTGTTGATCAATGTGACCGCAGATAAAGTGATCCGTCTGGTGCCGCCGCTGGTCTACGGCCAGACCGAAGCCGACGCGTTGGTCGCGGCGGTGGCAAGCTACGTGGCCTTGTTTTTAACGCAGGCGGCATGATGAGCCAGCTGCACAGTCCCCGGCATTTTCTTCAGTTCAAGGACTTGTCGCGGGACGAG
>JAYVLR010000046.1:0-3064 GCA_043759395.1 Thiobacillaceae bacterium | reverse complement strand
GCGCAGCGCGCACTGACGCTGGTCACGCTGGATCGTGAAATGCTGGAGCGCACGAAAGAGACAGTGACCAGCGTAACCCCGACCGCCTGGTTGAAACAGCAGGAATAAGTGATCGCCATGCTCGTTGAAAACAACAATGCAAGCCTGTAACAGCATTACCGAATTAGTGGAGTGAACTAAAACATGAATGAACTCATTGACCAAGGTATCGCCAAAGGCCTGATCGCCTTCGATACCGACCAGAAAAATATCAACTACAAAATTCAAAACAAGCGGCTCCGCTTTAACGATCCAGAGGAGAAAGTCCGAGCCAATGCCCTCCTCTCCCTGGTGCTGGAATGCGGCCACATCCCCGAGCAGATCCATCGCGTACTGAAGTAACGAACAACTGACATGCTAAGGAGCCAAGAATGGCCGCATCGAACTTTCTAACCCGTGTGGTGTTGCGCAACTATAAGAGCATCGCCACCTGCGACGTGCAACTTGGTCCCCTGACCTATCTGGTGGGCGCCAACGGATCGGGTAAGAGCAATTTTCTCGATGCATTACATCTAGTGCGCGATGCGCTGACTGGGTCGCTCGACAATGCGCTCAACGAGCGCGGTGGATTGTCGGAAGTGCGCCGACGGTCAAGTGGTCACCCGACCCATTTCGGCATCCGATTGGAGTTCCAGCTGCGCAGTGGGCAATCTGGGCACTACGCATTTAATGTGGGCGCCCTGCCCGGACGGGGTTATGAGGTGCTGACAGAAGAATGTGTGCTCGGTGGTATTGGTAGAGGCCCTTTCTTTCAACTTGACCGCGGCAAACTCAAAGCGAGCAGCGAGACGACGTTTCCCGTTGTGACGTCAGATCGCCTTGCGTTGGTGAGCGCTTCGGGCTTGTTGGTGTTCCGGCCCGTCTTCGACGCACTCACCGCGATGGGTTTTTACAACCTCAACCCAAAACTGATACGCGAACTGCAAAAGCCGCAGGATGGGCGTCTGCTCAAACCAGCAGGCGAAAATATCGCAAGCGTTATCGGCCACCTGGAACGCATTGTTCCGCCTGAATCGATGCGCATCATTGAGGAATATCTACAGACCGTCGTGCCGATGGTGCACGGTGTGGCGCGCAAATCGATTGGGCCGATGGAGACATTGGAGTTCCGGCAGGACATGGCGGGTGCCAAGTATCCTTGGCATTTCCTGGCACAGAACATGTCAGACGGTACCCTACGGGCACTGGGCGTGCTGACAGCACTGTTTCAGGGCAACGCCGATTATTCGCCTTCGTTGATCGGCATCGAGGAACCAGAAACCGCCCTGCACCCGGCAGCTTCATCAGTATTGCGGGAAGCGCTGCAACGGGCGTCCGAGAAGACGCAGATCATTGTTACCAGCCACAGCCCAGACTTACTTGATGATCGTTCCTTGAATTCAAACTTCTTGCTTGCCGTGGTGGCAAATGCCGGCGAGACACGCATTGCGCCGCTGGATGAGGCATCCCGCAGCGCGATGCGGGATCAGCTCTTTACGGCGGGTGAGCTGCTGCGACTCAACCAGATTGCGCCGGACCCGACAGTGCTGGCCGAGCAGGATAAGCAGCAACCCGATCTTTTCGGAGAAGCCGAACAATGACGGTCATCGCATCTATCGTCGAAGGCGATGGTGAAGTAGCCGCCTTGCCGATTTTGCTGCGCCGTGTGGGGGCGTGGCAGTCACCCGATAAAAGCTTTAATGTGCTGCCGCCCATTCGCGTGCGGCGTGACCGCTTCTTGAACCGTGATGAGGAATTTAGTCGCATGCTGCTTCTGGCTGCTGCCAAGTGCGGTGAGTCCGGATGGATATTGGTGTTGCTTGATGCAGACGATGACTGCCCGGCTGAACTAGGCGCACAGATACTGGAGCGCGCACGCGGTATCGTCCCTCACCGGCGTGTGTCTGTAGTATTGGCTAACCGGGAATACGAGGCTTGGTTTCTCGCCTCCGCCAAGTCGCTGCATGGATGTCGCGGGTTTGCGTTTGACTCCCCACAAAACTTCGATGCTGAGCGCCCACGCAACGCCAAGGGATGGCTTGGCGAGCGCATGGCATCCGGCACCTACCGCGAAACCACCGACCAACCTGCCTTCTCGGCGCTGATGGATTTGCGACAGGCGATTGAGGGTAGTCGATCATTTCGCAAGCTGTGTAGCGAGTGGTCGAAGCAGATGGTATGAACGCACTTGAGCTGGCTCTGATAGAAAAAAATCAGGAATAAGCAATTCAGCAAGGGAATACAGGCCATGAGCAAGATAGTCCAAACCACTGAACCAGCGAACCACATCGCCATTTTTCAGGAAACAGCAATCCGTCGAACCTGGCATAACGAGGAATGGTGGTTTTCCGTAGTCGATGTGTGCGGCGTACTGACCGATAGCCCCGATGCCGGGGCCTATTGGCGCAAGCTGAAGCAACGACTAGGTGCGGATGGCAGTGAAGTCGTGACGTTTTGTCACGGGTTGAAACTCGAAGCCCCGGACGGCAAGCAGCGCGTGACAGACTGCGCCAATACCGAAGGCTTATTTCGCATCATCCAGTCCATCCCCTCACCCAAGGCCGAACCTTTCAAGCGCTGGCTAGCGCAGGTGGGTTACGAGCGGGTCAAGGAAATCGAAAACCCGGAACTCGCCAGTGCCCGCGCTCGCGAGTTGTATCAGGCCAAGGGCTACCCGCAGGCGTGGATCGAGAAGCGGCTGCGCTCGATTGCCGTGCGCGGAGGAGCGTGTGTTGTTGCCGCTTCAGCGGCTTACAACCACGGCCTACCCCTTGCGGGTAAATTGACCGCCGAGTGGAAGGAACGCGGTGTGCAGGAGGGCCGCGAATATTCCATCCTCACCGCTGAAATCGCCCGTGCTACTTTCGGCGTGACACCCGGAGCGCATAGCCGCCTCAAGGGTCTGGACAAGGTCAAGACTGGCAACAAGTTACGCGACCACATGACCGACCTGGAGTTGATCTTTACCATGCTGGGCGAGGCGGGCACGACGGAAATTGCCCGGCGCAAGGATGCCAAAGGCTTTACCAATAACCGCACGGCAGCC